>NZ_CP110383.1:900000-1052500 GCF_026015965.1 Selenomonas sputigena
TGTACTGGTTTTTGTTCAGCGGACTATTCATCATCGAGATGAAAGGAGAATTTCTTGCCGGGAATGATGTAGTTGATGAGGAACTGCTCCTCCTCGGGAATGAGCGCCGCAACGTTGACGCGGGCATCGGCGGGCTGCGGGTGCTTGATGATCTGCAGTTCGCCCATGTACCTGCCGTAGTCCTTGTTGTCGAGCGTAATGGCGCCATAGGGGCGCATCTTTTGGTTTTGCGGCAGGATGTCTTTTCCCATCTCCTTGAGCAGGGCGCGGCTCTCCTGCGCACGCACGGCGTCACGCGCCTCGTCGAGCCTTGCAGTGAAGACGTGCGCGAGAAGATCCTCCTGCACGGGTTCGCGCAGCGAAAGCTCGGCGCGCATGGTCACGCAGTTCTCCTTGATGACGGCTAGCGTTTCAAGCTCCCCTTGCGACGGCAGGGAGTCGCCGATGAAGATCGAATCCATGCCGATGGCGGCGAGATGCCGCGCGGCGAGGGAAAGTGGGAAGTCACGGTGCATTTCGAGCGTCGGCAGGCCGCAGCGAAGCGGCGAGCGCCGGCGGAAATGACACGGCACGAAAGCGCCGACTGAGATGCCCGCCTTGTGCAGCATCGCCGTCTTGCGCACGAGCGTCGCCTCGGCAAGCCCCGTTCCTTCGCGTGGGTAGAAATTATGCAGCGCGTCGATGTTGTCGAAGTTCGCATTCTCCTGCAGGAGATCCGTGAGGAACTTGCCCGTGATCGTCGAAGCGTTGAGCTGGATGCGCATGTTCTGGGTGTTGCGGCTCAGATCAGCGACGCGGGCAGCACCGTAACCGTAGTCGATGCGCAGGGTATGGATGCCCATGAATTGGAATGCGGAGAGAGAGAAGTGGCGCATGCCGAGAAGTTCGAGCGTCTCAGGCGAGATGTCGGAGATGATCTCCATGTCGTGACTGCGGGCCGCCTGCACAATGGTGCTGAATTCCTCCTTGAGAGCGCTGTGATCCGTCTCTGGGATATGCAAGGAGGTGAATATGCGCGTGATGCCAAGTTTGGCGGCAGACTCAATGAGTTGAAGATTTTCTTTCGGGGTGTTGTCAAGGCCGGGATAAATGGAGATTCCTGTCTGCATGGCAATGCCTCCTTTCATTAGTTTGATGGCTCTTCGGGGTCTTGGAAGCCGAGCAGCCAAGTAGCGAGAAAGCCTGCGGCATAAGCGGTCAGAAGACCGATGAGGTAAATGGCGACTTTGTCCGTGACGGCGGCGAGCGGCAGCCCGGAGATGCCCATGGCGGCGGCGCCGACCATGAAGGCCGCCTGCACGGCACCGCCAAACGCGCCGCCGATGCAGGCCCCAAGGAAGGGGCGTCCGAGCGGCAGTGTAACACCGTAGATCAACGGCTCGCCGATGCCGAGAACGCCGACGGGAAGAGCCGTCGCCACAGTCTTCCTGAGGAAGGCGCTTCTTGTTCGGCAATAGACGCAGAGCGCCGCGCCGACCTGACCTGCGCCCGCCATGGCGAGCACAGGGAGCAGGATGGTCACGCCGTAGCGTGAGAGAAGCTCCGCATGAATGGGCGTCAATGCCTGATGTACGCCGAGCATGACCATCGGCAGCCACGCCGCGCCAAGCACGAAGCCCGTCAAGGCACCGCCCTTGTCGATGGCTGCAGTCGCAGCTTGGCCGACCCACTCGGAGAGGACGCCGCCCAAGGGCTGCAGGATGAAGAGGGCGGCAAGACCTGCGATGAGAAGCACGAGCAGCGGCGTGAGGAAGAGGTCGAGCATCTCTGGCACATGGCGGTGCAGCTTCTTTTCGAGCCATGCCGCGAGGGCCGTGACGAGGAGGACGGCGATGATGCCGCCGCGCCCCGGTACGAAGGAGAAACCATCTAAGGAAATGGCGGCGAGTCCCGGATGCGAGAGGATGATGGCGAGCGTGCCGCCAAGCATGGGCGATCCTCCGAATTCCTTCGCGGCGTTGACGCCGACGAGGATGTTCATGCCGAAGAAGACGGCATTTCCCATGAGCCCGAGAAGTGCGGCATAAGGCGTCGCGGCAAGCGCAGGAAAAGTCTTGAGCGCGACGTTCAAAAGCCCCGTGATGATGCCGCAGGCAATGAAGGCAGGAATCAGCGGGATGAAGATGTTGGCGATGCGCTTCAAGAAAAGCTTGGCGGGCGTTGCATTCCTCTTCCGGATGACTTCATGCAGTGCTTTGCCGTCGCCGACAGCAGAGTTTTGTGCGGCTTGACGTACGGACGGCGCATCTGCAGCATCGCTTCCGGCAGCGGTGTCCGCAGACGGCATTTCTGTCGTCGCGGCTGCAGCTTCTTGTTCAAGCAATTCCTTGAAGCACGCTGTCACGGAGGCGGCGCGGCCGGGACCGAGGATGATCTGCAGCTCTCTCCCGCTCGTATGCGTGCCCAATACGCCGTCGAGCGCTTGGATCTTTTGCGTGAGATCGGGCATTTGCTCTTTGAGCTCAAGGCGCAGGCGCGTCATGCAGTTTGCCGCCTTGCAGATATTGGCGGCAGGTCCGACGAGTCGGAGGATTTCCTTTGCAAGCGCTTCGGCTTTCATGAAGATTCCTCCTTCAGAGCGCGTCTGATATAGCCGTCGGAGGCGGCAAGCTGCCGCTGCGCCTCCTCGGCAGGAAGATTAGCGAGGAGCATGAGGATGGCGAGTTTTGCACTGCCCGAAGCCTTCGCCAGCGCTTCTTCCGCCTCAGCGCGGCTTTTTCCCGTCGCTTCGATGACGATGCGCCGCGCCCGTTCATCAAGCTTGGCGTTGGAACTTTTGACATCGACCATGAGGTTGCCGTAGACTTTGCCAAGACGAATCATCGCGCCCGTGGAGAGCATGTTGAGGATGATTTTCTGCGCCGTACCTGCCTTGAGCCGCGTCGAGCCTGTGATGACCTCGGGGCCGGTGACCGCCGTGATCGCGACATCAGCGAGTGCGGCGATGGGGGAGTCGGGCGTGCAGGCGACGGCGATGGTCGCCGCACCGAGCGAGCGCGCGTAGTCGAGGCCGCCGACGACGTAGGGCGTGCGACCCGAAGCTGCGATGCCGCAGAGCACGTCTGAAGAGCTAAGGCCACGTTCTCTGAGATCCTCCTGTGCGAGCGTGAGGGAATCTTCCGCTCCCTCCTGTGCACGGAAGACGGCATTCATACCGCCCGCGATGACGCCCTGTACGAGTTCGGGATTTGTGCCGAAGGTCGGCGGGCATTCGACGGCATCGAGAATGCCGAGCCTGCCTGACGTGCCTGCGCCTAGATAAAAAAGGCGGCCGCCTTTCTTTAGACGAACCGCAATGATTTCCACCGCCCGAGCAATCATGGGCAGGGCGTTTTCCACAGCCTCGAAGACTTTCCTGTCCTCATCATGGATGGTGCGCAGCATGTCGGAAACAGAAAGCTCGTCGATGTGAAGCGTCGCCGCATTGCGTTGCTCCGTCGTGAGCCTGTCAAAATCGATCATGAAGGCAAAGCACCTCGAATTCTTTTTCATCGTTGAGAAGAATTGTAAATTACACACACAAAGATCCACTTCGTGGACATTGTGCGCTACCTTTAATGAAAGTTATCCAATCGGTCTGCGTCGTCGGCTTGACTTCTTGGACTTTCATAGTAAAAGAAACAACCTTCTTCAAATTCTTTATTTTGACATAAAAGGCGGAAATCCTCTTTTCCTGACAAAGAATTATCAAAAAAGTTCAATAAATTTTTGATAAGAAGAGGAATGTGTCTGCATACATTTGAAACTTGTTCTTGACAAACACCTCATCGACGTATATTCTGTTCAAATAGTCATAGGAAGCGAGGAGGTGTTTCTCTTATGACGGAAAATGAAAAGTATCAGATCACAGGCATGTCGTGCGCGGCGTGCAGTGCGCGTGTTGACAAGGCGGTTCGCCATCTGGAAGGCGTGCGGGAAGTGTCCGTGAACCTTCTGACGAATTCGATGCTCGTAAGCTACGATGCGCCGCTGACGTCGGAGACGATCTGCGCCGCCGTCGAGCATGCGGGCTATGGCGCGAGCCTTGCCGCCGGCAAGGGGGCAGGGCGGGCGAAGGATATGCGAGAAGAGCGAGAGGCGCTTGAAGATCATGAGACGCCGAAGATCTTGCGCCGCTTTATCGTGTCGCTCGTGCTCCTTATGCCGCTCCTCTATGTTTCTATGGGACACATGCTTCTTGCGCTTCCCATTCCGCAGGCGATGGAGAACAATGCGCTCGTCATCGGTCTTTATGAGCTTCTTCTCGCCGTCGCCGTCATGATCGTTAATCAGAAATTCTTCATCAACGGCTTTCGCAATATCTTTTCGGGCGGCGTGAATATGGATACGCTCGTAGCTCTTGGCAGTGCGGCGGGTTTCGTTTACAGTACGGGAAATCTTTTCTCCATGCTTCTCGCGGCGCGTGCCGGCGACTGGCAGAGCGTCGCGGCGGGCGGCATGGATTTCTACTTTGAGACGTCCGCGATGATCTTGACGCTCATCACGGTGGGCAAGTGGCTGGAAAGTCGCAGCAAGGGCAAGACGACGAATGCCATCAAGGGGCTCATGGATCTTGCACCCAAGACGGCGCGACTCGTGAAGGACGGCGAGGAGGTCGTCGTCGCCGCGTCGGAGGTCGCCGTTGGCGACATCTTCCTCGTACTGCCGGGCGAGAGCTTTCCCGTCGACGGCAAGGTGCTCGAAGGTGAGAGCGCCGTCAACGAGGCGGCGCTGACGGGCGAAAGTCTGCCTGTGGACAAGGCGCCGGGCAGTCTCGTGAGCGCCGCCACGATCAATCAGAACGGCGCTTTGACCTGTGAAGCGCGGCGCGTCGGCGAGGATACGACGCTGCAGCAGATCATCGAGATGGTGCAGAATGCCGCTGCTTCAAAGGCGGAGATCTCGAAGCTCGCTGACAAGGTGTCGGGCGTATTCGTTCCCGTCGTCATTGTTTTGGCTATTGCTACGGGCGCTCTTTGGCTGCTTCTGGGTGAGACGGCGAGCTTCGCTCTCGCGCGTGCTGTCAGCGTGCTCGTCATCAGCTGCCCATGCGCCCTGGGGCTTGCAACGCCCGTCGCCATCATGGTCGGCAGCGGCAAGGGAGCGAAGAACGGCATTCTCTTCAAGACGGCGGCTGCTTTGGAGGCAACGGGCAAGGCGGACTTTGTCGTGCTCGACAAGACGGGCACGATCACGGAAGGAAAGCCTCGCGTGATGGATCTCGTGCCTGCTGCGGGTGTAGGGGAAGAAGAGCTTCTTTGCGTGGCGGCCGCCTTGGAGGCGCAGAGTGAACATCCGCTTGCCGTTGCCGTCCGGCGCGAGGCAGAAGAGCGCGGCATTTCTTTCTCGAAGGTGCAGGATTTCCAGGCACTGCCCGGGCATGGCGTTACGGGCACGGCGGAGCTTTCGGGTGAACGTCGAGAGGTGATCGGCGGCAGCATGGCGCTGATGAAGGAGAAAGGGCTTCTGACAGCGGACATGAAGGCGGCGGCGGAAAAGCTCGCGTCGGAGGGAAAGACGCCGCTTTTCTTCGCCGCTGCGGATCGCTTGCTCGGCATCATCGCCGTCGCTGACGCCTTGAAGCCGGACAGCCGCGAGGCGATCGAGGAACTTCTGCGCATGGGCGTGCAGCCCGTCATGCTGACGGGAGACAACCGCCGTACGGCGAACGCGGTCGGCGCGAAGCTCGGACTTTCTGCCATCGTCGCCGACGTTCTGCCCGACGGCAAGGAAGAGGTCGTGCGCCGTCTGCAGGAGGGCGGCAGGACGATCATGGTAGGAGACGGTATCAACGACGCGCCCGCTTTAACGCGTGCCGATGTCGGCATCGCCATCGGTGCGGGCGCTGACATTGCCATGGATGCTGCCGACGTCGTCCTTATGAAGTCGTCACTCAGGGATGTCGTCGCGGCCATCCGCCTTTCGCGGCAGGTCATCCGCAACATCAAGGAAAATCTCTTCTGGGCGTTTTTCTACAATGTCATCGGCATACCGCTCGCGGCAGGCCTTTGGTTGCCCGTGTTCGGCATCGTATTGAGTCCGATGTTCGGCGCGGCGGCGATGAGCCTTTCGAGTTTCTGTGTCGTGATGAATGCCTTGCGGCTGAACTTTTTTGATGTTTATGACGATAGGAAAGACAAGCGCAAGGTTCTGCGTGAACTGCCCGGCTTCCTTTTACAGAAGGAAGCAGAGGCGGGAGCGGAAGAAGTTGCACAAATGCAGGCAGATGAAAAATTGGAGGCAAGTGTAATGAAAAAGACGATTTCTATCGAAGGTATGATGTGCGGCCACTGCGTAGCCCATGTGACGAAGGCTTTGGAAGGCATGAACGGCGTAGAAAAGGCGGAAGTCAGCCTGGAAAACAAGAATGCCGTCGTCACCCTGAGTGCTGACGTTTCGGACAAGGCTCTTTCGGCGACGATCGTCGATGCAGGCTACGAAGTCGTCGGTATCAGCTGATTGATCATTCGTGCGTGTGCGCCTCCTCTAGGATATAGGGGAGGCGCGTTTGTTTTTTTATAAGGATATAATTAAAATATTTTAACCTGTCGCTTGTGACAGTGCGATATGCAGATTGTTCATGATATAATTTTTAGAAAGCACCGATAAAATGAAGTCGCCTGGATTTGTGAAGATGGGTGGCTGGATTTATCAGTGATTCCTTTACGTATAGAATTTGTATTTGATGGTCAGAACAGGAGGTCTTTATGAGAAACAAGATGCAAAAACTCATCGGCGGTCTTTTCGCGGCGGCCTGGATTGCCTCTCTGCCGCTGATCGCACACGCGGATGCTGTCATTCTGCACACGAACGACGTGCATTGCGGTGTCGCAAAGAACATCCATATCGCTGCTGTCACACAGTACAAGCACGACTTGCAGAAGGAAAATCCGGAGGTCATCCTCGTCGATGCGGGCGATGCGGTGCAGGGAGAGCCGCTCGGCAGCCTCTCGCGCGGCGCGGCACTCATTCGCATCATGAACCGTGCCGACTACGATTTCGCCATCCCCGGCAACCACGAGTACGATTTTGGCATGGATCGCTTCCTGGAGCTTGCATCGCAGCTCAAGTGCGGCTACTATAGCTGCAATTTCATCGACAAGAGGACGAATCAGCCTGTATTCAAGACACATAAGATCGTCACGCTCGACGGCAAAAGAATCGCATTGATTGGCGTGACGACACCGGAAACGATTGTCTCGTCGTCGCCGAAGGAGTTTCAGGATGAGAATGGCAAGTTCGTCTATAGCTTCCTCGAAGATGAGGACGGCTCGAAGCTCTATGAGGGGATTCAGAAGGCGGTCGATGAAGCGCACGCGGAGGGTGCCCAGTATGTCATGCTCGTCGCCCATCTGGGCACGACGGGCGCCGTTCCCGTTTGGTCGAGCGGCGCCGTGGCTGCGCATACGAGAGGGATCGACGTCATCGTCGACGGACATTCGCATGAGCAATATACGCGCCTCGACAAGAACAAGGACGGCAAGGACGTCCTCGTCGAGCAGACGGGCACGAAGCTTGCGAGCGTCGGCAAGATCACCATCCATGATGACGGCACGATCACGGGTGAACTCGTCAAGGGGCTGACGGCGGTCGATGCCGATGTCAAGCGGCTTGTCGATGAGGAACTCGCGCAGGTGGAGAGGCAGCTTGCCAAGCCTGTCGGTACGACGACCGTTGACCTCGTGACCGATGTCGATGGTGAATACCGCGTGCGCAGCGGCGAGACGAATCTCGGCGATTTTGTTGCAGATGCATTTCGCGCCTCGGTTCATGCTGATGTGGCGCTCGTCAATGGCGGTGGTTTTCGTGAGCCGATCTCGACAGGAAAAGTGACGTATAAGACGCTCGCAGCGCTGTTCCCCTTTACGAACAACCTTGTCGTCAGAAGTGTCACGGGGCAGCAGCTTCTTGATGCGCTCGAAATGGGGGCAGCAAAGTATCCCGAAGAATCCGGCGGCTTTTTCCATGTTTCAGGACTTACCTATACCATCGACGCGCGTGTGCCGTCTTCGGTGGTTCAAAATGAGCAGGGAGGCTTTGTTCGTGTCGACGGAGCTTATCGCGTCAAGGATGTCATGGTCGGCGGCGTGCCGCTCGACTTGACAGAGGATTATACGGTCGTCAGCAATTCCTACATCATGAGGAACGGCGGCAACGGCATGACGATGTTCGACGGCACGCCGCTGCTGCGCGACACGGCGTTCTCCGACATCGACGCGATTGCCGACTACGTCAAAGAACAGGGCGGCGTCGTCGGCGAGGGTTACGAGAATCCCGCCGGCGCGGGGCGCATCACAATCCTTGAGTGAAGAGGAAAGAATTTGCCGCTTTAGAAAACGTCGCTTTTCAAGGACTGCCGTACGGAATGTGCGGCAGTTTTCTTTTGTGCGCTTCCTTACCGGTGGCGCGGTGCGCTTCTCTGTGATATACTATAGGAATCGTTGCATTTATCCGTGCTTCCTATCGTGCAGGGAAGGGAAAGGAAAGGGGCGTTGGTCTTGTCAGAAAAGCGAAGCGGCATGTGGTGCGGCGCAATTCTTTTCTTTCTGTGCGGCTTGTTCTTCTGCTGCTCCCATACGGCGTCGGCGGGTCGCGTGATCGACTTTCAGGGTGCAGGGAAGGCGCAGAGGGAGGCGGCGGCCAAAGAGGCGAAGCAGGAGAAGGCGCACGCATCTTCGCAGGAGATTCGCGTGGGGCTGTTCCTCGGGCAGAAGAGCGTGCTCATATCGTCGGACGCTGGATTTTCCATCGTCGAGGACGGAAGCGGCAAGGTGCTGACGACGATCGCGCCGAATGCCGCCATCAAGCTGGAGGGTGGCGGGGCGGGAATCTTTCTCGATGGCAAGAGAATGTCGAGCGCATCCCTGCGCCTTGTGCCGCAGCGTGCCGAGGGCATCTTTCAAATCGGCGCTGGGCATTATCGCGGCAGTTTCTTCGTGCGTGTCGAGAGCAAGGGGCTTGACCTCATTGAGCAGCTTCCTCTTGACGACTATGTGAACGGCGTGCTCGCCGAGGAGATGCCCGCTTCGTGGCATATAGAAGCCTTGAAGGCGCAGGCGGTGGCGGCGCGAACTTATGCCCTTCGCAGCAAGGGACGCCATCGGTCGGAAGGTTACGACGTCTGCGCGACGACACATTGCCAAGTCTACGGCGGCGTCGATGCGGAAACGCCCGCGACGCGTGCGGCGGTCGCGCAGACGGCGAATCAGGTACTCCTCTACGCGGGAAAGCCGGCGGAAACGCTGTTTCACAGTGATTCGGGCGGCATGACGGAAAGCCGCGAGGCGCTTTGGGGCGCGGGTGTGCCGTATCTCGTGCCCGTCAAGGAGGATGTGCAAAGGACAAGCCCGTGGCAGGTGATCTTGTCGGAAACGGATTTCCTCAGGAAGCTCGCCGCCGCAGGCAAGGAGGTGGGAAGCCTGAAGAAGATCGGGCTTTCCCCGCTCGTCATCGGCAGAGGTGACGCCTACCGCACGCCTTCGGGACGCGTTTCGCACATGACGATCGAAGGCTCGAAGCGAACCGTGAAGCTGACGGGAAGCGAGATGCGCTCCCTCTTTGGTCTCAAAAGCACGCTCTTCGACGTGAAGCGGGAGAAGGGGCAGATCGTGATCGCCGGCTTCGGCAGCGGTCATGGCCTGGGACTGTCACAGCATGGCGCCGAGAGGCTTGCGGGCCGCATGAAGTATGACGCCATTCTGGCACATTATTATCCGGGAACGAAGTTGGAGATTCAGCCGTGAGGAGAAGCGGAAAATATGCTGCTCAAGGATTTTGATTATGAACTGCCGGAGGAACGGATCGCGCAGAAGCCGATCGAGCCGCGCAACGCATCGCGGCTCATGGTGCTCGACCCGGTGGCGAAGACGATAGAGCACCGTCATTTCTACGATTTGGGCGAGTTCCTCGCGCCAGGCGACGCCTTGATTCTGAACGATACGCGCGTCCTTCCCGCGCGTCTCTATGGCAGGCGCGAGCCGACGGGTGCGCATATCGAGGTGTTTTTGCTGCGCCGCCTCGACAAGGATTCGTGGGAGACCTTGGTGCGCCCCGGTAAGAAGGCGCAGGTTGGACAGGTCATCCGCTTTTCCGACGAGCTTTGCGCTGAGGTCATGGCACATACGGATTTCGGCGGGCGCATCGTGAAGTTCCGCTATGAAGGCGTATTCGAGGAAATCCTCGATCGCTTGGGAGAAACGCCTCTGCCTCCCTACATCCATGAGAGATTGGAGGACAAGGAGCGCTACCAGACGGTCTACTGCCGCGAGGAAGGTTCGGCGGCTGCGCCGACGGCGGGTCTGCACTTCACAAAGGAGCAGCTTGCTGAACTCAAGGCGCAGGGCGTCCATATCGGCTTCGTCACGCTCCACGTCGGACTCGGAACGTTCCGCCCCGTGAATGTGGAAAAGATCGAAGAGCACAAGATGCACAGCGAGTATTACCAACTGCCCGAGGAGACGGCGGAGCTGATTCGCCGCACGAAGGCGGCGGGCGGCCGCGTCATCGCCGTCGGCACGACGTCGATCCGCACGTTGGAATCGGCGGCTGAGGCACAAGGCGTCATTTCAGCGAAGAGCGGCTGGACGGACATCTTCATCTATCCGGGCTATCGCTTCAAGATCGTCGATGCCCTTGTGACGAACTTTCATCTGCCGAAGTCGACGCTGCTCATGCTCATCAGCGCTTTCGCGGGGCGTGAGTTCGTACTGCACGCCTACGAGGAAGCGGTGCGCGAAAAGTATCGCTTCTTCTCGTTCGGCGATGCGATGTTTTTGAGCAGAGCGAAAGAGGAGGCGGCTCTTTGACAGCCATTACCTATGAATTGATAAAGAAGGATGAGGCGACGGGAGCGCGCGCCGGCATTCTGCACACGCCGCACGGCAGTTTTCCGACGCCGATCTTCATGCCCGTGGGCACGCAGGCGTCCGTCAAGGGCGTCTCGCCTGACGAACTCAAGGATCTTGGTGCGGGTGTGATCCTATCCAATACGTATCACCTTTTTCTGCGCCCGGGCATGGAGCTCGTGCGTGAGGCGGGCGGACTGCATCGCTTCATGAACTGGGACGGCGCAATCCTGACGGACAGCGGCGGTTTCCAGGTATTCAGTCTCGGCGACTTGCGAAAGATCACCGAAGACGGCGTGACCTTCCGCTCGCATATCGACGGCTCGAAGAAATTCCTTTCGCCCGAAGTTTCGATGGAGGTGCAGATGGCGCTCGGCTCGGATATCGTCATGGCGTTCGACGAGTGCGTGCCTTATCCCGCCGACTACGAATATGCGAAGACTTCGACGGAGCGCACGACGCGCTGGGCCAAGCGCTGCAAGGATGCGATGACGAGCGAGAGTCAAGGACTCTTCGGCATCGTGCAGGGCGGCATGTATAAGGATTTGCGCGAAAAGAGCGTGGCCGATCTCGCAGAACTTGATTTTCCCGGCTATGCCGTCGGAGGTCTGAGCGTCGGCGAGCCTAAGGAACTCATGTACGAGATGCTCGGACTCACCGTGCATCTTCTGCCCGAAGACAAGCCGCGCTATCTGATGGGCGTCGGCACGCCCGATTATCTCCTCGAAGGCGTCATGTACGGCATTGACATGTTTGACTGCGTATTTCCGACGCGCGTAGCACGAAACGGCATGGCGATGACGCATGAAGGCCGGCTCGTGATGAAGAATGCCGCTTACACGCGCGATTTTTCCGTTCTCGAAGAGGGCTGCGGCTGCTACGCCTGCCGAAACGGCTACACGCGCGCCTACATCCGACATCTCGTTCGCGCCGAGGAAATCTTCGGCCTGCGCCTCCTGACGCTGCATAATCTTTATTTCCTGCAGGCGTTTATGCGCGAGATGCGCGAGGCGATTCTCGCCGATGCGTTCAGCGATTTTCGCGCAAAATTCCTGCAAAACTGGAAACGATGAGGAAATTTCCTTTGCAATAAAGGGAAAAGGCGAGAAGTGTCGAAAGAAATGAATGGTATACGGTTAGACGTATGCGCGATTTTTGTTCTATCTTCGGGAGGAATATCATGGATGCAAATATGATGAATGCCCTTTATACATACGGCCCTTTGATCTTCATGGTGCTCGTCATCTACTTTTTGATCATCCGGCCGCAGCGCAAGGAGCAGAAGCGCCGCAAGGAGATGCTCGATGGACTCAGGCGCGGCAATCGCGTCGTGACGATCGGCGGCATTTACGGCACGCTGACCGAGGTGCACGATACGATGGTCAAGATGAAGATCGCCGAGCATGTGGAGATCGAGGTGTCGCGTGCGTCCATCCATGCGAATGTCACGGATGGCGGGGCGCAGGAGAAATCTTGACGCATGACATCCGAGGAGATTTTGCAGGCGAAGAAACGCCTGCGGCAAGAGGCCTTGAAGCGGCGCGGCAGCTTTTCAGAGCAGACGAACCGGGTGTTCAGCGAGGCCATAGAAGCGAGACTGATGTCGCTCGACGTCTGCCGCGAGGCTGGGACAGTCTTCGCCTTCGCCGCGATGTCGGACGAGGTGCAGCTCTACAGCTTCATGGAAAAGGCGCTGGCCGAGGGAAAGCGCGTTGCCGTGCCGCTTATCGTCGGCAAGGGCGTCATGGAGGCGGTGCGCGTGCGTGCGCTTTCCGACCTCGTGCCGGGAGCGTTTGACATCCCGACCGTGCGCGAAGAGCGGCGCGAGATCGTCGATCCAAAGAGCCTTGACTGCGTGCTCGTGCCGGGCGCGGCATTTTCGCGCGACGGTGCGCGGCTCGGTCTTGGTGCGGGCTTCTATGATCGCTTCTTGGGCGAGAAGGCGCCGCAGGCGCAGCGAATCGCCGTGGCATTTTCTTGTCAGATCATGGACGAGGTTCCCCGAGAGGCGCATGACGTCATGATGCACGCGATTGTTACGGAGAACGAAACTATACTTTGCAGGTGAGAAGCATTGATGAAGATAAAAGTGGGCATGGCGAAGATCAACAAGTATGCGATGCAGCATTGCGGTGATAGCTTCGACATCATTGAGCGGCCTTACGGCGGACTTTCCGCCGTCATCGCCGACGGGCAGGGGAACGGGCTGGCGGCGCATCATACGAGCAGCTGGGTCGTGAACAAGGCGGCTTCACTCATCGCTGACGGCGCCCGCGACGGCGCTGTCGCACGCGCCGTGCACGACTACCTCTACGCGATGAAGGACAAGAAGGTGTCGTGCACGCTGACGCTCCTGAGCGCCGATTTGGAATCGGAAACGGTCGTCATCAGCCGCAATTCCAACTGTCCGACGATTGTCAAGACGGACGAGTACCTGACGATCTACGACGACGAGGTCTCGCCGATCGGCGTCAACCGCCACATGAAGCCACTTGTTTATGAACTGCCGTTCGCCCCGGGCATGATCGTCGTCTCTTTCACGGACGGCATCGCGCACGCAGGAAAGAAGTACGACGGCGCGTCGATGGATATGAAGAAGATCCTCGCCATCATCGAGGACAATGCGCCCGAGGACTGCGACTTCATCGCCAAGAGCATCCTGGAATACGCGCTCTCCTTGGACAAGGACAAGGCGGGAGACGATATGACGGTCGTCGTCATGGGCATAGCGGAAGCCGCAGCCGATGCGCCGAAGATCGAGCAGCTTTCCGCTTCGTATCCGTTCTAGTAGCAGCCGGTTCAGTCGAATGAAGCCATTGCGCTTCCAAAGGAGAAAGCTATGCGAATTGCTGTTGTCGGCGTCTGTGCGTCGGGCAAGACGACGCTCGTGCAGGGCCTGAAGGATGCGGGCTTTGACGCATACAACGTGGCGCAGGAGCATTCGTGCATCCGCGCTTTTTGGAACAAGCACCGCCCCGACATCCTCGTGATGATCGATGCGACGCTTCCTGCAATCAAGAAGCGCCGCCGCGTCTCGTGGACGGAGGAGCGTCTTGCCGTGCAGCACGAGCGATTGCGCGACGCGCGGGAACATGCTGACCTCTATCTGCAGACGGACGATCTTTCGGCGGCGGAGGTCTTGGAGACGGTCGTCGCATTCCTGCGTGAAAAAGGGGCTTGAACCGTGTCTTTTGCGCCTTGCGCTTGAGTGCGGAAGAATAATATGTATCAGAGGAGATGGGAAGATTTGAGACAGGACGCTTTACTGAAGCTCATCGCGGTCATCGCGGTGATCGTCGGCGTTTTTTTCGCCTTCGTCTCGCCGTTGGCAAATTCCATACGCCAAGGCCTTGACCTGCAGGGCGGCACGCATGTCGTGCTCGAAGCGGTCGATACGCCGGAAGCGCAGGTCAACGACGATGCGATGCAGCGCGTCGTCAAAATCATGGAGAAGCGCGTCAACGAGCTTGGCCTGACCGAGCCGCTGATTCAGCGCCAAGGCGAGCGCCGCATCATCATTGAATTGCCGGGCATCAAGGATCCCGATTCTGCCATTAAGACGATCGGCAAGACGGCGATGCTCGAATTCAAGGACGAGGATGGAAATACCGTCATGACGGGCACGGACCTGAAGAACGCGCAGGACGCCCGCAACCAGCAGAATCAATATGTGGTCAACTTGGAGTTCTCCGACGAGGGCGCGAAGAAGTTCGCCGATCTGACAACGAAGAACGTCGGCCGCCGCATCGCCATCCTGCTCGACGGAGAAGTCTTGACGAACCCGAATGTGCGCGAGCCGATCACGGGCGGCAGGGCTGAGATCACGGGACAGGAGAGTCAGGAAGAGGCGCATCGCATCGCGATGCTTCTGAGAAGCGGCGCACTTCCTGTCAAGGTCAATATCATTGAGACGCGCACGGTCGGGCCGACGCTCGGACAGGACTCGAAGGACAAGAGCGAGTTCGCCTTTGTCATCGGCATTTCCGCCGTCCTCGTGTTCATGATCCTCTTCTATCGCCTTTCTGGTCTCATCGCCGATCTCAGCCTCATGGCCTACGTCATCCTGCTGCTCTTCCTTTTGAAGATGCTCGATGCGACCTTGACGCTGCCAGGCGTCGCGGGCATCATTCTGTCCATCGGCATGGCGGTCGATGCGAACGTGCTGATCTTCGAGCACTTCAAGGAAGAATTCCGCTTGGGCAAGACGCTGCGCCTTTCGATGGAAGCGGGCTTCAAGCGCGCTTTCACGACGATCTTCGATTCAAACATCACGACGATCATCGCGGCGCTCGTGCTGTTCTTCTTCGGCACGGGAACGATCAAGGGCTTTGCCATCACGCTCGGACTCGGCGTCGTGCTCAGCATGCTGACGGCGATCACGCTCACGCAGTACATGCTGAAGCTCCTCATCGCCTCGAATATTTGCAAGAATCCTGCCGTCTACGGTGCGACGGGATTGACTGGCGGAAGCGGGGTGAAGAAAGATGCATAAGTTCGACATTGTAAAGCGCACGAAGATCTGGTTCATCCTCTCCCTGTGCGTCATTCTGCCTGGCATTTTCAGCATGTGCACGCAGGGCTTCAACCTCGGCATCGACTTCACGGGCGGCACGATCATCGAGCTGCGCTTCCAGAAGGAAGTGACCTTGGCGGATGTGCGCGGCGTCCTGCGCGAATACGGGCTCGACAACAGCACGATCCAGTTCTCGGGCGATACGGCGAATGCCGAAGCTGCGCCCACGGTCATGGTGCGAAGCGTTGACCTTGAGGAAGAGGAGCGCAAGGCCGTGATGGCGTCGCTCAAGCAGCAGCTCGGTGACTACGACGTGCTGCGCGAGGAGAAGGTCGGCGCGACGATGGGATCAGAGCTTATCATGAATGCCCTTTGGGCGCTCGCTCTCTCGTGGGTCATGATCGTGCTCTACGTCTCGTACCGCTTCGAGTTCAAGTTTGGCATTTCCTCCATCTTGGCCTTGGTTCACGATATCCTCATCGTCCTGAGCGTATTCTCCTTGACGCAGCGGCCGATTGATTCTTCGTTCGTCGCGGCGCTCCTGACGATTGTCGGCTACTCGATCAACGATACCATCGTCATCTTCGACCGCATCCGCGAGAATCTGAAGCTGCACTTTAGGCGCGGCGGCGACATCAACGAGCTTGTCAATACGAGCATTTATCAGACGCTGACGCGCTCGATTTACACGGTATGCACCGTGCTCTTCACGACGTTCGCGCTCTACTGGTTCGGCGGCGATACGACGAAGGACTTCTCGTTCGCCCTTCTCGTCGGTTTCTTTGCCGGATGCTATTCGTCCATCTTCATTGCAAGCCCCATCTGGGTCGTCCTGCGCAATTTCTCGGAGAAGCGCCGCAGGGCGGGCAGTGCGGCTGCAGCGAAGTGACCGTTGTTCATAATTTGCGCGCGGAACGCCAAGCTGATGAAAGGGCTGTGCACAGGTCGAAGGGTCTGTGCAGCAGCCCCTTTTATGTAGGTTGCTCCATCAGCGACAGATGGGAGGAGAACAATGGAGAAAGAATGGTCGCTCTTGCCTGATACATCGGCGAGAGCTGTGGAATTTTCCCAGCGCATCGGCACGACGCCCTTCACGGCGGCGCTTCTTCTGCATCGCGGCATCACATCGGACGAAGAGGCGCGGGCGTTCCTTCATCCGGAAAAGCAGCCGTTTCACGATCCGTTCTTGATGAGGGATATGGAAAAGGCTGTCTCGCGCATCGAGCAGGCGATCCAAGCGCAGGAGCGCATCGTCGTCTATGGCGATTACGACGTCGACGGCATCACGGCGACCTCGCTTCTCTGCCGCAATCTGCGTCAGCTCGGCGCGAATGCAGGCTACTTCATTCCGCATCGTCAAAAGGACGGCTACGGGCTGCACAAGGAAACGCTTGATGAGATCATCGCTGGGGGCGCCGGGCTCATCGTCACGGTGGACTGCGGCATCTCCGCCGTCGAGGAGGCGGCAGCGGCAAAAGACAAGGTCGATCTCATCATCACCGATCACCATCTGCCGGGCCAGGAATTACCCAAAGCCCTCGCCGTCATCGATCCGCATCGTGCAGACTGCGCATATCCCGACAAGAACATCGCGGGCGTGGGCGTGGCGTTCAAGCTCTGCCAGGCGCTTTGGCAGAAAATGCGCGGCAAATCCTTCACGGGCGATCTTGACATCGTCGCCCTGGGCACGGTCGCCGACGTTGTGCCGCTCCTCGGGGAGAATCGGAAGATCGTGCAGCAAGGTCTGCGCGTCTTGAAGAAATCGAAGCGTCCGGGTATTCAGGCGCTTCTCGCTGTGACGGAACTCCAAGAGAAGGAGATCACGGCAGGACATATCGGCTTCGTGCTCGCGCCGCGGCTCAATGCGGCGGGACGCCTGGCGTCCGCGCTGCGCGGCGTCGAATTGCTCCTGACGGAGGACGGGGAGGAAGCGCAGGCGATTGCGGAGGAGCTTGACGCGGCGAATCGCGAGCGTCAGGCCGTGGAGCAGGAGATCTTGCAGGCGGCAGAAAAACAGATCGAGGAGATTGACGTCAAGCGAGCGCATGTGCTCGTGCTTCATGGAGAAGGCTGGCATCCCGGCGTCATCGGCATCGTGGCCTCGCGCATCGTCGAGCGCTATTACCGTCCGACGGTCATCATCGCGGAAGAAGACGGCATCGGCAAGGGATCGTGCCGCAGCATACGCGGCTTCCACATGTTTGAAGCTCTTTCTGCCTGCGGGGAGCATCTTCTGGGCTTTGGCGGCCACGCGCAGGCGGCGGGGCTTTCGCTTCGCTCGGCGGACGTCGCTTCCTTCCGTGAGGCTATGGAGGCTTATGCGGCAAAGGTGCTGACGGAAGGGGATTTCGTGCCGATTCTCGACATCGAGCTGGAGCTTGCACCCGAGAAGATTACGGAGCAGCTGATGACGGAGATCAAGCTTTTGGAGCCGTACGGCATGGGAAATCCCAAGCCGCTCTTTTCGACGCACGGCGTTCGCGGCAGTTATGCGCGGCAGATCGGCAAGGAGGGGCAGCACCTGAAGTTTGAGCTTGACGGCTTGGACGCGAGCATTGACGTTCTGGCTTGGGGCAAGGGAGAGGAGGCGCCGCTCGTCAATCGCGAGCGCATCGACATTGCGTATTTTCCCGAATACCATGTGTGGCGCGAGAAGCGCTCTCTGCAGCTCATGCTTGAAGATTTTCGTCCGGCACGCGCCGAGGCGAAGCATCCCGACCGTGACGCGCTGGCCTCGGTCTATCGCTTCCTGCTCGTACGTCAAAGAGCGGGCGAAGGTCTGCCGGCAGATGCGGAAAAGCTTCTGGCAGAGTATCTGCTTCATTTCCCTGCCATGGGAATCTTCACGTTTCAAAAGGCGCTGCAGATTTTCGAAGAACTCAGCGTCCTGCTGCCTGACGACGGACGATATGCGTTCTGCCCGCCGCAAGAGAAGCTCGACTTGCAGAAGTCGCGCATCTTCCGTGAAGGGAATCCGCTGTAAGATATCGCTCTTTGTTCAAGCCTTGCGCGATGGTGTATAATGTATAATATGAGATTAGAATGGGCGAGCATGGATCGCTGCCCGTAGAATGCCGAGGAAAGCCGGGTGGAGTGCAATGAGTGAAATGAATCCCGTGACGATCGATGCGATCTTGGAAGCGGTCAAGCGCTATCAGCCAAATGCGGACACCGACCTCATCCGAAGGGCGTACGAACTTGCGGACGCCGCACACAAGGGACAGAAGCGCGTTTCGGGTGAAGACTACATCATCCATCCGCTGGCCGTCGCGAAGATTTTGACGGATCTGCAGATCGACGACATCACGATCAGTGCGGCCATCCTGCATGATGTCGTGGAAGATACGACGCATACGCTCGATGAAATGCGCGAGCTCTTCGGCGATGAGGTCGCAATGCTCATCGACGGCGTGACGAAGCTCGGCAGGATCCAATATAAGTCGAAGGAAGAGCAGCAGCTTGAAAGCTATCGCAAGATGTTTCTCGCGATGGCGAAGGACATCCGCGTCATCATGATCAAGCTCGCCGACCGTCTGCACAACATGCGCACGCTCAAGTACATGCGCGAGGACAAGCAGAAGCGCATCGCGCGGGAGACCATCGAGATCTACGCGCCGCTCGCGAACCGCCTCGGCATATCGAATGTCAAGTGGGAGCTTGAGGATCTGTGCCTGCGCTATCTCGATCCCAAGGCGTACTACGATCTCGTCGAGAGCGTCAAGCAGAAGCGGCAGGAGAGGCAGGCGTTCATCGACGAGGCGCACGAGCAAATCGTGGAAAAGCTTGAAGAGGCGCATATAACGGCAGAAATCCGGGGTCGTGCCAAGCATTTCTACAGCATCTACAAGAAGATGAAGCGCGATCAGAAGGACATCAGCGAGATCTACGACCTTTCCGCTCTGCGCGTGCTCGTCGACTCCGTCAAGGACTGCTACGGCGTGCTCGGCATCATTCATGCGATGTGGAAGCCGCTGCCCGGCCGCTTCAAGGACTACATTGCCATGCCGAAGTCGAACGGCTACCAGTCCCTGCACACGACCGTGATCTGCCGCGGCTATCCGCTTGAGATTCAGATCCGCACGTTTGCCATGCACAAGGTTTCGGAGTACGGTGTTGCCGCGCATTGGAAGTACAAGGAAGCGGGAAAGAGCGTCGGCGCGACGTGCGAGTACGATCAGAAAATGTCGTGGCTGCGTCAGATGGTCAGCCTGCAGCATGAACTGGACGATCCGCGCGAATACTTCGAGGCTCTGAAGGTCGACGTTTTTTCCGACGAGGTCTTCGTCTTCACTCCTAAGGGCGATGTCGTCGATCTGCCCAAAGGATCGATTCCCATAGATTTCGCCTACCGCATCCATACGGAAGTCGGGCATCACTGCGTGGGCGCTAAGGTCAACGGCAAGATTGTGCCGTTGGAGTACAAGCTAAAGAACGGCGACATCGTTTCCATCATCACGAACAAGTCGAACAGTGGGCCGAGCCGTGACTGGCTCAACATCGTCGCGTCCTCGGAGACGCGCACGAAGATACGCTCGTGGTTCAAGAAGCAGCGTAAGGAAGAAAATATCGCGCGCGGCATGGACTTGATGGAGAAGGAGGCCAAGCATCTTGGCTATGCGCCGAAAGAGGTGCTGAAGCCCAAGCGCCTAGAACTTTTGGCGAAGAAGCTCAACATTCCGCAGGTGAACGACCTTCTCGCCGCCATCGGTTACGGCGGCATAACGGTCAACAGCATCCTCTCGAAGCTCATTGAGATGCACAAAAAGGATCTGCAGAAGGCGACGACGCCCGATATTTCCCAAATGCTCAGCGAACTAAAGCAGCCGCTGAAGAACCGCAAGAAGAAGGCGAGCCACGGCATTCTCGTGGAAGGGGAGGGCGGATTCCTCGTGCGTCTGGCACGCTGCTGCAATCCGATTCCGGGCGATCCAATCACGGGCTACATCACGCGAGGGCGCGGCGTTTCCGTGCATCGTTCGGATTGCCCAAATCTCTTGAACGATATGGATTTCTCGCGCGTCATCGAGGTCAACTGGGATGTCGGTCTTGACAAGGTGTATACGGTGCAGATCGAGATCGTCTGCAACGATAAGACAGGAATGCTCGCAGAACTTTTCGCCCTGCCAGCTGAGATGAAGGTCAACATCACTTCGCTCACGGCGAAGGCGAATAAGTCGAACAAGACATCGCTCGTCACGATGGGGCTTGATGTGCGAAACTCGCAGCAGGTGGCGCAGATCATGACGAAGATTCGCCGCATGAAGGATGTCTATAGCGTATCGCGCTCTCTGGGCACGTCAGCAAGGGATGATGAATTATGAGTTTGAACATGAAGGCGCTCGTGGTAGGGGCGCTCGGCGTCAACTGCTATATTTTGCATGAAGAAGGAAGTAAAGAGGCGATAGCGATCGACCCGGGTGGCAGCAAAGAAACTATATGGCAGTATATCCAAGAAGATGGGCTGAACCTCAAGGCGATTCTCAACACGCATGCTCATGCCGACCATATTGGCGCCATCGACTTTCTGCGCGAGAAAACGGGCGCTAAGCTTTATATCCATGAAGCTGATGCGCCGATGCTCCTCGATGCGCGGAAGAACTTGTCCGCCTTTATGGGCGTGCCGATCATGACGCGCCCCGCCGATACTCTTTTGAAAGGCGGCGAGGTCTTGGAGATCGGCGGCATGAAGTTCACCGTGCTTCATACGCCCGGACATTCCCCGGGCGGCGTCTGCTACCTCATGGAGGATCGCGTTTTCAGCGGCGACACGTTGTTTGCTGAATCCGTCGGCAGGACGGATTTTCCCGGTGCTTCCTCCCAAGATCTCCTAACTTCCATTAAAGAAAAGCTCATGACTCTGCCCGACGAGCTTGTTGTATACTGTGGGCACGGTCCTGCGACGACGATCGGGCATGAGAGAAAGTGCAATCCCTATATCAATGGCTTTGGTTTCATGTAGAATCAAGGGGCGTGAGGCGTCTTGCTGCCGAATTTTGCTTCTCATTAATTCCTGTTCTTTTAGGGTCTGATTTTATTTTACAACGAATCTTTCCTGCGAAGTTTGAACTGCTTGAATAAATGTTTGTATTCTTTGATACTTTTTGCTACAATAGCTTATAAAGACTTTGAATTGACAGATACTTTCAATGTCTGCTCATTTTGTTTACTATGAAAATCCAAGAGGTCAAGCCCAAAGGGCGCAGAGCAATTGGATTTTTCATTAAGGACGACGCACAATGTCCACTTTGTGGACATTGTGCGTGTAGTTTGCAACAAATCGTAAAGGAGTATGGTCATGGCTAAAATAACAATGGAGGATCTGAGGAAGAGGCTGCAGGAACGTCAGCATAAAATGACGCCGCAGCGGCAGATTGTTCTGCAGGTTTTCATGGATCGTCCTGGTCAGCATATCAGCGCGGAGGACGTACACATGATCTTGCGCGCCAATCATTCGGAAATTGGCTTGGCTACTGTCTATCGTAGTTTGGAGCTTCTCGTCGAGCTGGGGCTTCTGCAGAAGATGGAATTCGGCGACGGCTGCAGCCGCTACGAGATCTCGGATCTCAATCCCGGCGAGCATCAGCATCATCACTTGATTTGCCTGAGCTGCGGTAAGGTCACGGAGTTTTCTGAGGATCTTCTGGAGAATCTTGAGAAGAAGGTTGCCGATGAATGCGACTTCCAGATCGAGGATCATCAAGTCAAGCTGTTCGGTTACTGCAAGGAGTGCCGCAAGCATTGATTGTTCGACGTTTCTTGCTCGACCGAAAAGAGGAGGTCATCGTCAAGCTCGTGCGCGAGCTTTTGGAACTCTTCAAGATCCGAGTGTTGGAGCTTGAAGAGGAGTGCGGCGAGGAACAGGCGGATTTTGCCGTATTGTCCGTGCGGCATGAAATTGCCATGGATCCTGTGCCTGCAGTTCATACAGAACTTCTTGCTGTAGAGGAGACGGGGGAGGAACGGCGCTTTTCTATAGAGGGCGCCGCAAGGCAGGGCGAAAAGGCGATGGCGGCTGTCCATCGCCTCGTCAAGCTCAACCTCTACCGTCTCTTTCGTACGCATTTCGATATGCCTGCGGCGGCATGGGGTATTCTGCACGGCGTCCGCCCGACGAAGATCGTGCATCGCTTCATCGAAGCGGGACTTTCGCGCGAGGAGATCGTCGCGCGCCTTTTGGAGGACTACGAGGTTTCTTTGGAGAAGGCTTCGTACATGACGGCGATGGCGTTTCGCCAGAAACCGTTCCTGCAGACGTCGGACGAGCGGACGATCAGCGTCTACGTCGGCATACCGTTCTGTCGCTCGCGCTGCCTTTACTGCTCGTTTCCCGCCTACATCCTGCCCAAAGAAGAGCAGCTCAGCACTTTTTTTACCGCATGGGACAAGGATCTCGCAGCGGCAAAGTGTGAGATCGAGCGTCATCGCCTGAAGGTGCAGAGTATCTATATCGGCGGCGGTACGCCGACGAGTCTCAGCAATGCCGATTTCGAACGTATGCTTTCCCTCGTCGAGGGAGCTTTCTATGGCGAGCATACGGGCGAATTTACGGTGGAGGCGGGGCGTCCCGATACGATGACGCCAGAAAAGGCGCTCTCAATGAAGAAGCATCGCGTGAGCCGCGTCAGCGTGAATCCGCAGACGATGCAGCAGCGCACATTGGAGCGCATCGGCAGGGCGCATACGCCCGAAGACATCGTCCGCATGTTCCGCCTGCTGCGCGAGACGGGCGATTTTTCCATCAACATGGACGTCATCCTCGGCTTGCCGGGGGAGACGTGCTCGGACGTTGCCGATACGATGGCGAAGGTTCTCGCGCTCGCTCCCGACGACGTGACACTTCACTCGCTCGCCTTGAAGCGCGGCTCGAAGCTCAAGATGCACTTGGAAGAATATGAGCTTCCAAATGATGCCGAGGTGCAGGCGATGTTTCGGACGGCGATGGATCAGGTGCAGGACGAGGGCTTTTTGCCGTACTATCTCTATCGGCAGGGCTATATGAGCGGGCAGATGGAAAATGTCGGCTGTGCGCGTCCGGGCGCTGAGAGCATGTACAATATGCAGATCATGGACGAGCATCAGACGATCCTAGGCATCGGCTGCGCCGCGACGAGCAAGATTATGAATTTCCGCACGAAGAGGCTCAAGGCGTCGTTCAACGCCAAGGATTTTCATACTTATGTGCGCGATATCGACGATTATATCGCGAAGCGAGCCGCTCTTTTAGCGGAGGCTTACGGAGACGAGGGGGAGGAAGAAACGTGTTGATCAACGGACCGCGCGGCACGAAGGATATTTTGCCTGATACGGTCGCACAATGGACGCATGTCGAGAAGGTGATCCGCGAGCTATGTGCGCGATACGGTTACCATGAAATCCGCACGCCGATTTTCGAGCATACGGAGCTTTTCCTGCGCGGCATCGGCGAGACGACCGACGTCGTGGAAAAGGAGATGTACACGTTCACCGATCGAGGCGAGCGCAGCCTTACGTTGCGGCCCGAAAATACGGCTTCTGTCGTGCGCTCGTACCTGCAGAACAAGCTCTATGCGGCGGACGCTCTCGTGAAGCTCTTCTACATCGGCTCGATGTTCCGCTATGACCGTCCGCAGGCGGGACGCTACCGCGAGTTCCACCAGTTCGGCGTGGAGGCTTTGGGCGAGGCAAGTCCTGCAGTCGATGCGGAAATCATCGTGCTTGCCGTCGAGTTCCTGCGCGCTCTCGGCTTGCAGGAGCTAAAACTGCATCTTAATTCCGTCGGCTGTCCCAAGTGTCGTCCCGTCTATCGCGAGAAACTGCAGGAGTTCTTCCGCCCGCATCTCGAAGAGCTTTGCACGGACTGCCGCTCGCGTTTCGAGCGCAATCCGCTGCGCCTCCTCGACTGCAAGAACGAGCATTGCCATGCACTCGCTGAGGATGCGCCGCGCATCACGGACTGCCTTTGTGACGAGTGCCGCACACATTTCGCTGAGGTGCAGTCGTATCTTACGGCGGCGGATGTTCCCTTCGAGCTTGATGCGAATCTTGTGCGTGGCCTCGACTACTATACGAAGACGGCTTTCGAGGTCAAGTACACGCCGCTCGGTGCGCAGAGCGCCGTGGCGGGCGGCGGGCGCTACGACGGACTCGTCGAGGAGGTCGGCGGTCCGCCGACGCCTGGGATCGGCTTTGCCGTGGGGCTTGAGCGCGTGCTGCTCGCGCTCGAAAAACAGGGGCTTTTGCCTGAGGAGCGAGAAGCGGTCGATGTCTTCGTCGTCGCCTTGGGCGAGGAGGCGAGAATTCCTGCCTTCAGGCTCTTGCACGAGCTTCGCGCGGCTAAATTCTCCGCTGCCATGGACTTCGCAGGGCGCAGCATGAAGGCACAGATGAAGCAGGCTAACAAGAAGAATGCCCGCTTTGTGGCGATCTTGGGTGAAGATGAGGTCAAGGAGGCTTCTGCCCTCTTGAAGGATATGAAGACGAGCGAGCAGAAGAAGCTCGCTTTGAAGGATTTTGTTCCTGCATTATGTGTTGAGGTGAAGAATTGATGGAAACATTGGAAGGCATGAAGAGGACGCGCCATTGCGGCGAGCTGCGTGAGGGTGATGTTGGCGCCGAGGTCGTGCTCTCGGGCTGGGTATCGAGGAGAAGGGATCACGGCGGTCTGATCTTCGTCGATATGCGCGACCGCTCGGGGTTTGTGCAGGTCGTCTACGATGAGGCGGCGATGGGCAAGGACGCGTTCCACAAGGCGGAAACCCTGCGCAACGAGTTCGTCATCGGCGTGCGCGGCAAGGTGCGCGCGCGCTCGGAGGATACGGTCAATCCGCATATCGAGACGGGCAAGATCGAGGTCGTCTGTGAGGAGCTGCGCATCCTGAATACGGCGAAGACGCCGCCCTTCTACATCCAGGACAACATCGACGTCGACGAGACGCTGCGCCTCAAGTATCGCTATCTTGACCTGCGCCGCCCCGAGATGCAGGCGAATCTCATGCTGCGTCACCGCGTGACGAAGATCATGCGCGATTTCCTCGACCGTCATGAATTCATCGAGATTGAGACGCCGATGCTCTGCAAGAGCACGCCCGAGGGCGCACGCGACTTCCTTGTGCCGAGCCGACTGAATCCCGGCAAGTTCTACGCACTGCCGCAGTCGCCGCAGATCTTCAAGCAGATTCTCATGGTCGCAGGCTTCGAGAAGTATTTCCAGATCGTGCGCTGTTTCCGCGATGAGGATCTGCGTGCTGACCGTCAGCCCGAGTTCACGCAGCTCGATATCGAGACGTCCTTCCTTGACGAGAACGACATCTTGGAGCTGATGGAAGGCCTTGTCGCGGAGCTTTTCGACAAGACGCTCGGCATCAAGCTCGAAACCCCGTTTTTGCGCATGAAGTGGGATGAGGCGATGGAGCGATTCGGCTCGGACAAGCCCGATCTTCGCTTTGGCATGGAGCTCATGGACATCTCGGAGTACGTCAAGGGTTCGGACTTCAAAGTCTTCTCCTCTGTCCTCGAAAACGGCGGACAGGTCAAGGTCATCAATGTCGAGGACTATGCGAATATCCCGCGCCGCGAGCTGGACGGTCTCGTGCAGTATGTGCAGGGCTACGGCGCGAAGGGTCTCGCGTGGATTCAGTACACGGAAGAGGGCGTGAAGTCGCCGTTCAAGAAGTTCTACGCCGATGAAGTCTTCGAGAAGATCAAGGAGGCCTGCCATGCTAAGACGGGCGATCTCCTGCTCGTCATCGCGGACAAGCCGCTCGTCGTCGCACAGGCGCTCGGCGAACTGCGCCTTGAGATGGCGCGCCGTCGCGGCCTCATCGATGCCGATGCGCTGAAATTCCTCTGGGTCACGGACTTCCCGATGTTTGAATACAACGAGGAAGAGAAGCGCTGGAAGGCCATGCACCATCCGTTCACAGCACCGCGCCGCGAGGATGTCGAGTACTTGATGTCCGATCCTGGAAGGGTCAAGGCGAACGCTTACGACATGGTTCTGAACGGCGTCGAAATCGGCGGCGGTAGCCTGCGTATCTATCAGGGCGATTTGCAGGAGAAGGTCTTCGAGGCCATCGGACTCACGCAGGAAGAGGCGCGTCAAAAGTTCGGCTTCATGATGGACGCCTTCGAGTACGGCACGCCGCCGCACGGCGGCATCGCTTTCGGTCTCGACCGCCTCGTCATGCTCATGGCGAAGCGTCGCTCGATCCGCGACGTCATCGCGTTCCCCAAGACGCAGAGCGCTTCGGACGTGATGTCGCACGCGCCGTCCGAGGTCGACGCCAAGCAGCTGCGCGAGCTTTATGTGCGCTCTACGGCGGTCAAGAAGGAAGAGAAGAAGTAGGCAGTCAGCCGCAAGATATAAAAAATCCCCATGCAGGAGCATGGGGATTTTTTATGTTCGGCTTATTTTTTGAGCGCTTCCTTCAAGATCGCCGTGCAAGCCTGTTGCGCGACGCGCAACACGTCGGTGTAGACCTTGTTGTAGAGCTCGCCGCCGTCGACGACACCGCGGCCGTTCTGCGTGATGAAGAACTTCTTCGGACGATCCTCGAAGGCCTTGTCCGCTTCAGCAAATTTCGCCTCGACCAGCTTCTCCAGTTCCTGCTCTGTCAAAATAAGTCACCTCTTTCTATAATTATACCTTATATTATACATCATTTTGATTGATTGTAAAGCTGACTTATTTGGCGGCGAAACGATAGTTGTGCCCGTCTTCTGTTACGATGCACTTGTCTGATTTTGAAAGGAAGCCCGCAACGACTTCATTGCGCAGTGCGAAGTAATTGGCCGGGTCGCCGCCGGCTTCCCGCCAAAAAGCGCGGTGCACGTCGAGGCGCAGTTCCCATGCGAAGCTTTCGTCGGACGAATCTGTGACCATGCAGGCGCCGTCGCACGGCATGCCGTCGAGCATGAGGCTGTCCATGGCATTGAACAAGGCGCTCGGCCGCGACTCTTCCGCAGCGGTTTCAGCCCCGAAGGCGAAGGCGGCTCGCTTCATGTCCTCCAAGCGTTCTGCATCCTGCTTCAGAAGCTTCGTCACAAGAGCGGCATAGCGGGATTCGGCATCCTCGATTTTGCCCAACAGCCAGCCATGGATGTTCGCCAGATCGATGATCGTTTCGAGCGGCCGCGACTCTTCCTTTACATAAGCGGCCGCCTCTTCTGCACTCATCCAACCTTTTTCAATGGCAAGATTGGCAATCGTCTTCGTCAGCTTTTCCTGTGACTGGATTTTCTCATACATGCGAAAATGAATCGGCCCTAAAAATGCACTCATTGCTCATACCTCCGTAAAAACTGATAAACTAATCAATAAATTATATAATACACCATTTACGGAAGAAATGTCGTATCATTTCTTACCATGAAAGTCCAAGAAGTCAAGCCCAAAGGGCGCAGACTGATTGGGTAACTTTCTGTAAGGGCGGCGCACAATGTCCACAAAGTGGACGTTTGTGCGTGTAGCTTACCGAGGATAAATTTATTGGCTATTGTGCAAAGCTTTTTCCAGTGGCAGTGAAAATAGGGCGCGGTTGTGCTATAATGAAAGCATCTTTTATGAAAGCAATTTTGAAGAAAAGGACGATGCAATGATGTTTAAGCAAATCGCGGCTTTTTTTGTCTGTCTTTCGATGTTTGCCGGCGTGTCCGGATGGGCAGGGGCTACGGAAAAGGAGCAAGGTTCCTCCTACGGCGCATGGGTCAAGGATATTTCGGCGGAGAGTCCCGAGCCTGAGAAAGTGCATGCATCGGAAGTCAAATCTGCCGTTGCCGAAAAGACGGAAGATCCCTACAAGATCATCATCAATGTGGCCGCACGCTCCCTGGGTGTTTACAAGAACAACGAAAAGATCCGCCTCTATCCTGTGGGATTGGGAAAGCTTTCTACGCCGACGCCCGTCGGTTATTTTTCCGTCTTGACAAAGGAGGAAAATCCTACATGGGTCGATCCCGGCGATTCAGGGAACACGATCCCTTCGGGGGAGAGCAATCCTCTCGGCTATCGTTGGATGCAGGTCTGGGGAAACTACGGCATCCACGGCACGAATCATCCCGAATCCATCGGTAGCTACGTCTCCAATGGCTGCATCCGCATGAAGGAGGCCGACGTCGAGGAGGTCTATGATTATGCGAGCGTCGGTACGCCCGTGGAAATCATGTATCAGCGCATCGTCATCGATAAGATCAAGGACAACATGATCGTTTACTATATCTATCCCGATGGTTATGGATATCAGCCGCTTGATGTCGAGACAGTAGCGAAGTGGCTTGCAGGCTACGGCGTGGATAAATTTGAATCCGACGAGGAAATCGAGCGGAAGATCGAACTGTCTGATGGTCAGCCCACATACGTCGCCAGGGTATACAATCTGTCCGTCAACGGAAAGCCGATGAGCGACAAAGCTCTGATCAAGGACGACATCGTATATCTTCCGGCCGATAAGATTGCCGAACAGCTCAAGGTGCTTGTGACATGGGATTCTAAGTCCGCCACGTTGGGGACGAAGTACGGCAAGGCGATCGGCTACGAAAAGAAAGGGTCGCTCTTCTTCAACGCGGAAGATGCAGGCGTATTGTTTCATTTGCAGGGCGGTTTGAGCAAACGCGGCGTCTACGAGCTGACATCTATAAAGGAGACGCCCGCCGCTTCGACGAAGGAGGAAGCCGTCGAGACGAAGGACAGCGTTGAGAGCGAGCCGATGAAGAGCGGTGCAGAAAAGAGCACGGCAAAGAGCGGCGAGGAGACGGTGGAAAGCGCTAAGACGCAGGATCGCCGTCCTGTCGCGGCGAGAACGACGCGAATCTATCGCGAAGGACAGGCGGATGCGATGGATTCTGCAAAAAAATGACTCCCTATTCGAGAAGCCATCGAAAAAATCCGCCGCGATTTGCAATGAGGTGAGCATTGTTGAGCAAACGATTTATCCTTGTCGACGGCAGCAGCCTTCTTTACCGTGCATTTTATGCGCTGCCGCTTTTGCAGACGGCGGAGGGCGCATACACGAATGCGGTATATGGCTTTGCGAATATGCTGCAGAAGCTGCTGAACGAATATGCGCCTGACTATCTTGCCGTCGCTTTTGACAAGGGGAAGAAGACCTTTCGCAATGAGATGTTTGCAGCGTACAAAGGGACGCGCAAGCCTACGCCGCCCGAGCTTTCGAGTCAGATTCCCATGCTGCACGAGTTTCTTGCCGCGTTGGGCGTGCCATTAATTGAAGAGGCGGGATATGAAGCTGACGACATCTTGGGGACGCTCGCCGTGAAAGCAGCGCGGGAGGACGTGGACGTCCTCGTCGTGACGGGCGACCGCGATGCCTTGCAGCTCGTGCGGGAAAATATCCGTGTGCTATTTACGCGCAAGGGTATGACGGATCTTTTGCTTTACGATGAGAAGCTGTTCTTGGAAGAGTACGGCTTCCCTCCAAGGGGACTCATTGATATGAAGGGCTTGATGGGGGACGCTTCTGACAACATCCCGGGCGTTCCGGGCATCGGCCCGAAGACGGCGAAGAAGCTCCTCATCGACTGCGGCTCCTTGGAAGGCGTTTACGAACGCTTGGCGGAAATCTCGGGCAAGAAGCTCAAAGAAAATCTCGCATCAAATAAGGAAAAGGCATTTCTGTCCAAAGACTTGGCGACGATTCGCTGCGACATGCCATTGGAATTTGCCCCCGATTCGTATGTGATGAAACCCAAGGGCGATGAATTGCAGGTTTTTTTCCAACGGTACGAGATGAAATCTTTGGCGACCGCGTTCGCCTCTTTTGCAGCGGCAGACGGAGTGCGGGAAGAAACTGCGCCGGAGCTTTCCCTGCATACGATGGATGATGAAGCGGCCAAAAAAGCCTTTGCAGAAAAAGCGGAAGAACAAGGCTTCTTTTCGATTGCCGCCTGCTTCGAGGGAAAGGTTCCTGACATGGAGGCGCGGCATCTCGTCTTATGCGCGGGGGGCGAGGTTCTGCTCGCTGAAGCGGCGGAATTGGCCTGTTTCTCTTCGTTATTTGAAAAAGAGGACATTCAGAAGATTGTCCATGAATACAAGCCGTTCCTTCATTGCGGCATGGGCTTCACTCCTTGCTTCGATGTTTCTCTTGCTGCATATTTGCTGGCTCCTGCCGCCTCGCAATACGATATGGCAAGCCTCGCAGCTACATACCTTCCTTCTGTGAACGCTGAGGAAGCTGCACGGGAAGGAGCTTTGGGAGCAGCATGGTGTGCGGTGCTGCTAGAAAAGATTTATCCTGTGCTGAAGGCGCGTTTGGAAGAGCAGCAGCTTCTTTCTCTCTATGAGACGATGGAGTTTCCGCTCGTGGAGGTGCTCGCTGCGATGGAGCAGGCAGGCATCTATGTCGATCGGGTGGCCTTGCATGAAAAATCCCGAGAGATTTCCGCCCACATTGCCCACTTGACAGCGGAGATTTATGATTTGGCGAAGGGCGAGTTCAACATCAATTCGCCCAAGCAGCTGTCTGCCGTGCTGTTTGAGCGTCTTGACCTGCAGCCGCCCATGGGAACGAAGAAGACGAAGACCGGGTACTCGACGAATGCCGAGGTGCTTGAAGCCATGCGCTTCGACCATCCGATTCTGGAAAAGATTCTTTCGTACCGCTTCTGGACGAAGCTGCAGTCGACGTATCTTGACAGCATGGAAGGCTTGATTTCTCCGCGCACGAAGCGCATCCATACGAGTTTCAATCAGACGGTCACGGCGACGGGACGCTTGAGCAGCTCAGAGCCGAATCTGCAGAACATTCCCGTGCGTACGGAAGAGGGACGGCAGATCCGTGCGCTCTTTGAACCGAGCGACGGCTATGACGCCCTTATGTCCGCCGACTACTCGCAGATCGAGCTGCGCATCCTCGCGCATCTTTCTGAGGACAAGAATTTCTTGGAAGCGTTCCTGCACGGGCAGGATATTCACGCGCGAACGGCGTCCGAGGTCTTCGGCGTGCCGATGGAAGCGGTCACGCCGGATTTGCGCCGCAAGGCGAAGGCCGTGAACTTCGGCATCGTCTACGGCATCAGCGACTATGGACTTTCCAAAGATCTCCATATCTCGCGACAGGAGGCAGCCGACTATATTGCGAGTTATTTTGAAAAGTGCAGCGGCGTCAAGCGTTTTATCGACGGGGTTGTGGAAAAGGCGCATAGCGACGGCTTCGTCACGACGATTTTCGGCAGGAGGCGCGACCTGCCCGCCATCAAAAGCTCCAATTACAATCAGCGGACACTGGCGGAGCGCATGGCGATGAACACGCCGATTCAAGGCTCGGCTGCCGACATCATCAAGCTCGCGATGATCAAGACGCATCGCGCGCTCCAAGAAGGCGGATTCAAGAGCCGCATCCTGCTGCAGGTGCACGATGAGCTTGTGCTCGAAATCATGCAGAACGAAAAAGAGCAGGTTGCGGAACTTGTGCACGACGCTATGGAAAATGTCGTGCAGCTTTCCGTGCCGCTTTCGGTCGATATTCATACGGGTGAGAACTGGGCGGCAGCGAAATAAGGGGATGAGATGAATGCCGGAACTTCCCGAAGTTGAAACCATACGGCGTTCTTTGAAAAAGACTGCGGCAGGACGGCGCATCGAGGAAGTCGATGTGCTTCTGCCGCGAACGATAAGATTCCCAGAGGTTGAGGAGTTCCGCTCGCGCGTGCGCGGGCAGCGCATCCTTCGCTTGGAGCGGCGCGGCAAGTATCTGCTGCTGCTTCTGGAGAGCGGGGAAACCTTGCTGCTCCATCTGCGCATGACGGGACGCTTTTATCGGCGCGATGCCGACACGCCGACTGGCAGACATGTGCGTGCCGTCTTTCATCTTGATGATGGAAGCTGTCTCTTTTTTGAAGATGTTCGGACATTCGGCGAGATCCATCTGCTGCAGCCGCAGGAACGGCAGGCGTTTCCTGCATTTGCCTGCATGGGCCCCGAGCCTTTGACCGAGGAATTTGATGCATCGTATTTATATGACGCCATGCAAAAGAGCGGTCAGCGCATCAAGAGCTTTTTGCTCGATCAGGGCAAGGTGGCGGGACTTGGCAATATCTATGTCGATGAAGCCTTGTTCTTTGCAGGCGTCCATCCTCTGCGAAGAGCGCATACGCTGAATCACGACGAGGCGTTCCGTCTTTGGCAGGCGATCAACAAGGTCATCGCCGAAGGCATCGAAGACGGCGGCACGACGTTTCGCGACTATGTGGACGGCGAGGGCAAGTCTGGCTTTCATCAGCAAAAGCTGCGCGTCTATCATCGGGAAGGAGAGCCGTGCCTCGTCTGCGGCACAAAGATCGAGAAGATTCGTGTGGGCGGGCGCGGCACGCGATTCTGCCCGCATTGTCAGCCGCTGCGCGACGGCAAGTTGAGATTGATCGGCTTGACCGGCGTCATCGCGAGCGGCAAGAGCACGGTCAGCCGCCAGCTTATGAAGCTTGGCGCACACGTCATTGATACCGATAAGATCGCGCACGATCTGGCGAAGCCGCACAAACCTCTTTGGGACGCCTATCGCGAGCATTTCGGCGAAGAGATCTTGGCCGAGGACGGCAGTCTTTGCCGCGAAAAGATTGCGGCGCGAGTGTTTTCTGATCCCGAGGAACGCCGCTGGATCGATGGGGCGGCGCATCCGTTGATTGCTGCAAGCGTGAGGAAAAAGATTACCGCTCTTGAGAAAAAGGGCGCGAAATTCATCTTCCTCGATGTGCCGCTGCTCTTTGAGGCGGGTTGGAATCGCATGGCAGATTTCATCTGGCTCGTCTCTGTGTCGAAGGAGACGCAGCTGGCGCGTCTGATGAAGCGCAACGGCTATACTGAGGAGGAAGCGGCGGCAAGGATTCGCTCGCAATTTCCGTTGGAGGAGAAAAGGCAGCGTGCCGACTGCATCATCGAGAACGATGGCACGCTGCAAGAGACGGCTGCGCAGGCAGCGGCGGCATGGGAAAGGCTGTCGGCGCTTTGATATGCGCCGCACGGAGGGAAGAGGGAGCTTGCATGGCGGAGGACAACGATTTTTACAGGCGCGTCAGGCAGAGACGGCAGGAGACGAATCGCCGTTTTGCCGCCTTCTTCCTTGGCGTCGTCATCCTGTGCATGGCGTTTTCCTTTTTTTTCGCCATGCAGTCGGAATCCATGCAGCGTCAGTACATCTACCCCTACCCATATCGCTCGGTTGTCGAGCATTACGCCGCAAAGTACAAGGTGGACAGTTCTCTCGTGGCGGGCATGATCTTGTCGGAGAGCAAGTTTCAAAGCGGAGCGAAATCTCATCGCGGCGCCGTCGGCCTGATGCAGCTGATGCCGGAAACGGCGCTGTGGATTTCCGAGCAAATCGACGATCAAGAGTATGATCCGGGCGAACTGCATGAACCGCAGAAGAATATCGAGTACGGCACATGGTACATCGCTTCGCTGGAAAAGGAGTTCGAGGGCAACGACGTGCTGGCTTTGGCAGCGTACAACGCCGGACGCGGCAATGTGCACGATTGGATGGAAGAAAATCATTGGGGCATGGATTTTCGTGAGGTTTCCGCCATACCTTATGAGGAAACGCGCGCCTATGTGATGAGTGTTCTGAAGAACAGGCAGAAGTATTTGGAGCTTTACGGCGACAAGGAAGATTGAGCGAGGCGCGTATGATGCAGAAGAAGCTATGTATTGTTCCGGAAAAAAGAAATATCCTGCGCGAACTCACGCAGGGCATCGAGCTTACGCAAGCAGAGCAGAAGATTCTCTTTGCCGCCGTCGTCAAGCATGTGGAGATTTCTCTGAAAGGGAACTCTTGGGAGATTCTGCTGCAGACGCAGGAATTCATCCGCACGAGCCTCCTCGACTATGTGGGCGCATACATCAAGAAGCGGGTGCAGATCGAGAATCTTGTGTTTTATCAGGACGTTCTCGATATTGAGGCTTCCATTGAGCGCGCATGGAAGGAACTCTGCCTCGTTGCCGCCAACGGCAATCCGACGGTGCTCCATCTGCTCAAGAATGCAAAGCGCATCTTCGACGGGAGTAGTCTGCTCCTTGAGGTCAAGGGTGAGCTTTCGGGCGAGATTCTGCGCGCGCACGATGTACCGAATCTCCTGCAGAAGGCCATCGAGAAGATGCTCACGATTCGCTGCACCGTTTCGTACAAGGCGCTTGACGAGGAATACGACATCCTGGAAGAGGATGGCGACCTCATGATGGATCGCGTCTATGAGGAAAATCTGCGGCAGAAGAAAGAAGCGTCTGCCGCGGCTCCTTCTGCGGCGCAGCCGACAAAAGCGGCTGCGGCTTCTGCGCATCGGTCAGCGTCCATGACGCGGACGGCGGGGCATGGCGCAGACTTGATTTTTGGCAAGAGGTTTACGGGCGAAGCGATTTCCATCGACGACACTGACGGCGAGATGAAGAACGTCATCCTGACAGGTACGATCGGGCGCGTCAGCTCACGGGAGTTCAAGACGAACACGAAGCTTCTGCTCTTCGATCTCGCCGACGCGACGAATGGTATCAGCTGCAAGAAGTTCTTCAAGGAAAAGGAGCAGGAAGCATACGACAAGGCACTGGCTTCCGTGAAAGAAGGGATGCTCGTACGAGTCAAGGGCGCGATTCGCTTTGACACGTTCCAGAACGAGTTCATGCTCTTCGTCGATTCGATGCAGAAAGTGGAAAAGCCGAAGCGCGAGGACAAGTCCGAGGTCAAGCGCGTCGAGCTTCATGCGCATACGCGCATGAGCAATATGGACGCCGTAGTTTCGGCGGAAACGCTGATCAAGACGGCGGCTTCCTGGGGCTGGCCTGCCATCGCCATCACCGATCACGGCGTCGTACAGGCGTTTCCCGATGCAGCCAAGGCGGCGTCCAAGCTCGACATCAAGGTCATCTACGGCATGGAAGGCTATCTTGTCCAGGAGGATTTTGAGCAGAAGCACGCGAATCATATCATTTTTCTGGCAAAGAACTTGAACGGTCTGCGCAATCTCTATCAGATGGTGTCGCTGTCGCATCTGAAATATCTGCATCGTCAGCCGCGCCTTCCCAAGCACATCATTGAGGAATACCGCGAGGATGTCATCATCGGCTCTGCCTGCGAAGCGGGCGAGCTGATCCGCGCCATCGTCGCGCAGAAGCCTGAAGAGGAGCTTCTGGAAATCGCGAGTTTTTACGATTACCTTGAGATCCAGCCCATCGGCAACAATGAATTCCTCGTGCGAAGCGACAAATTCCCGCATATCAAGGATGACGAGGACTTGCGGCGCATCAATCTCAAGGTGGCGGAGCTGGCGAAAAAACTCGGGAAAATGCTCATCGCTACATGCGACGTCCATTTTCTCAATCCCGAGGATGCGATCTACCGCGCGATTCTCATGAAGGGCAAGGGATTCGAGGATGCGGAACTGCAGCCGCCGCTTTTCTTGCGCACGACGGAGGAGATGCTCGCCGAGTTTGATTATCTGGGCGAAGAGGCCGCATACGAGGCGGTCGTGACGAATCCGCGCAAGGTCAGCGACATGATCGAGAAGTTCAAGCCCATTCCCGATGAGCTTTATTCGCCGATGATCCCGGGCGCTGCGGAGGAAATCCGCGATATGTCGTACCGCAAGGCACGTTCCCTCTACGGCGAGAACCTGCCCGAGGTCGTCGAAGCCCGCTTGAAGCAGGAGCTTACGCCGATCATCGGGCATGGTTTCTCGGTGCTCTACCTCATTGCCCAACGTCTCGTCAAGAAGTCGAACGATGACGGCTACCTCGTCGGCTCGCGCGGCTCGGTCGGCTCGTCCTTCGTGGCGACGATGACCGACATCACGGAGGTCAACCCTCTGCCGCCGCATTGGCGCTGCCCGCACTGCAAATTCAGCGAGTTTGTCGAGGACGGCTCCGTCGGCTGCGGCTACGATCTGCCCAGCCGAAAATGCCCGGTATGCGGCACGGAACTTCTCAAGGATGGACACGATATACCGTTTGCCGTATTTCTCGGCTTTGATGGCGACAAGGTTCCTGATATTGATTTGAATTTTTCGGGTGAATATCAGCCTGTGGCACACAAGTATACGGAAGAGCTTTTCGGCAAGGACAATGTCTACCGCGCGGGCACGATCGCCACGGTCGCCGACAAGACGGCGTTCGGCTATGTGAAGAAGTTCTTTGAGGAGAAGGGCGTCAAGAAGCACAATGCCTACATCGCGAGTCTCGCCGCCGGCTGCATGGGCGTCAAGCGCACGACGGGACAGCATCCTGCGGGCATCATGGTCGTGCCGCGCAATATGGACGTGCACTTTTTCACGCCGATCCAGCGTCCCGCCGACGACAAGAACACGACGACGATCACGACGCATTTCGACTATCATTCAATCAGCAGCCGTCTCGTCAAGCTCGACATCCTCGGACACGATGACCCGACGGTCATCAAGATGCTCGAAGACCTCACGCATCGCGATCCCAAGACGATACCGTTCGACGATCCGGCGACCCTGAGCATCTTTTCTTCGACGAAGGCGCTGGGGCTCGATCCCAAGGAGCTTGGAGCGAATTCGGGCACGTTCGGCATCCCCGAATTTCGCACGGGCTTCACGCGCCAGATGATCGACGATACGCATCCGTCGTGCTTCAGCGACCTCGTGCGCATCTCGGGCTTCTCGCACGGCACGGACGTTTGGCTCGGCAACGCGCAGGATCTCATCCGCAGCGGTCAATGCACCCTGCGCGAAGCCATATCGGCGCGTGATGACATCATGATGTACTTGATTCACAGCGGCATCGATCCGCTCCTTTCCTTTCAGACGATGGAATCGGTCAGAAAGGGCAAGGGCATCAAGGAAGCAACGGTGAAGATCCTGCGCGAGGGGGGCATCCCCGAATGGTACATCGAGGCGTGTCAGAAGATCAAGTACATGTTCCCGCGCGCCCACGCGACCGCCTACGTCATGATGGCTTGGCGCATCGCTTACTGCAAGGTGCATTATCCGCTTGCCTTCTATGCGGCCTATTTCTCGATTCGTGCGGCGGAATTTGATGCCGATGTCGTGGCGCGCGGCAAGGACTATGTGAAGAAGCAGCTCGACGCATTGGAGGCGAAGGAAGCGCCCGACATCAAGGAAAAAGCGACGATCATCGTCCTGCAGCTTGCTTGGGAGATGTATCTTCGAGGCTTTTTTATGGAACGCGTCGATATCTACGCTTCCGAAGCGGAACGTTTCGTGCTCCACGAGAAATCCCTCCTGCCGCCGCTCGCCTCCTTGGGCGGCGTTGGAGCTTCCGCCGCGCGCAGCATCGTCGAGGCGCGAAAGGACGGACTCTTCACGTCCATCGAGGACATCAAGAAGCGCACGGGCGTATCGAAGACATGCATCGAGGCGCTGCAGGCGCACGGCTGCCTTGCCGATATGGATGCGAGCGATCAGATGGAACTTTTCATGTAGTTGGGGGCGGCTTCGTCTTCCCCTCTTGGAACGTCATGAGAAAATAATATGACATTTCAAGAAAAATACTATATAATGATACGCAGATTTCAGGAATCACTGATAAATTCAGCCACCCATCTTCGCACATCTGCGCTGTCCTCTCGTCGTCGACAAATCCTCGACGTAGCACCGCTACGCCTGTGGTTTGTCTCCTCGATAGATACAGTGCATCTGTGCAAATCTGGGCGACCTCATTTTATCAGCGCTTCCTTCAGTTTTGTAAGGAGTACGTCAATTTTTCATGGGAAATGGTATCTTGCAGAAGAAGAGGGCATTTATCGGCGTCTATGGCTGCCAGATGAATTTTTCCGATGCGGAGCGGATGGAAGGCCAGTTGGCGACGCTCGGCTACGAGCGCACGGAGGATATGGCGCGCGCCGATCTCATTCTTCTGAATACATGCTGTGTGCGGGAGACGGCGGAGGACAAGGTCTACGGGAAGATCGGCGAGATCAAGCATATCAAGCGCGCGAATCCCGCGCTCATCTTTGGTATCACGGGCTGCATGGCGCAGAAGGAAGGCGAAGCCTTGATTCGCCGTGCACCGCACATCGACTTCGTGCTTGGAACGAACAAGGTGCATGAGCTGAAGGCGACGGTTCGCCGGCTTGAATCCGCAAGGCGCGGTCCTGTCGTCGATGTGCTGTTGGGCGATGCGCCGCTGCCCGAGAACGTGCCGATCGAGCGCACGGGACGGCTTTCCGCCTGGGTGCCCATCATGTACGGCTGCAACAATTTCTGCACCTATTGCATCGTTCCCTATGTGCGCGGCCGCGAGCACAGCCGCCGTCCGGAAGACGTCGTGCGCGAGGTGGAAGAGGCGGCAGCGCAGGGCTTCAAGGAAATCACGCTCCTGGGACAGAATGTCAACTCCTACGGCAAGGATCACAAGATTGCGAGCTTTGCGGAACTTCTGCTCATGGTCGATGCGGTCAAGGGCGTCGAGCGCGTGCGCTACATGACCTCGCATCCCAAGGATCTCAGCGATGCTGTCATAGACGCAGTACGTCAGGGCAGGCACATCTGTCCGCATTTCCATCTGCCCGTGCAGCATGGTTCTGACCGAATCTTGCGGGCGATGAACCGCGTCTATCGAAAGGACGCCTATCGTTCCCTCGTCGAGCGGATTCGTGCGGCTGTTCCGGACGCAAGTCTCACGACGGATCTCATCGTCGGCTTTCCGGGAGAGACAGAGGAGGATTTTGGGGAACTGCTCGACTTCCTGCGGGAAATCCGCTACGACGCTGCCTACACGTTCCTTTACTCGAAGCGCTCGGGCACCCCGGCTGCGACGATGGAGGCGCAGGTGGAAGATTCCGTCAAGAAGGAACGTCTGCACCGCCTCATGGAGGTGCAGAATGAAATCAGTTTGGAAAAGAATGCGGCGCTCAAAGGAACGGTGCAGGAGGTTCTGGCGGAAGGTCCGAGCCGTACCGATGAGGATGTGTGGACGGGCAGGACGGGGACGAACAAGATCGTCCTGTGGCGAAAAAAGGGTCAGGAAACCGAGGGCGACATCGTGCGCGTGCGCATCACGCAGCCGCAGACATGGGTGCTCAAGGGTGAATTGCAGTAGGGCGGGGGCGGCATAGGCTGCCCTTTTCTTGTTCGAGAGCGCTTTAGGAGGCTTTATGGAACTCACACCGATGATGCAGCAGTATCTGGAAACGAAGAACCGGCATCCCGACGAGATACTGTTCTTTCGCCTCGGCGATTTTTATGAGATGTTCTTCGATGACGCCAAGCTCGTTTCTCGGGAACTTGGACTGACTTTGACGAGCCGCAGCGGCAACAAGGAGAAGACGCCGATGTGCGGCGTTCCGTACCATGCCGCCGAGAGCTACATTGCGAAGCTCATCAACAAGGGCTACAAGGTCGCCATCGCCGAGCAGATCGGAGACCCGAAGGCGAAGGGGCTTACGAAGCGCGAGGTCATAAAGATTGTCACGCCCGGCACAGTGCTCGCGGAATCCTCGCTGCACGATGCGCAGAACAACTATATAGCTCTGATTTTTGAGGAAGAGGAAGCGCTCGCACTCGCCGCCGCCGATGTTTCGACGGGCGAGTGCTTCTACGGCGTTTATGAGGGAAAGGCTGCGCGGCAGATGCTCTTCGATGAGCTTTATCGCCTGATGATGCCGGAACTCATCCTGATGGGCGAGGTTGCTTTTCGCGATGAACTCGACGAATTCCTCGCGCTTCGGATGCCGAAGTGCGCCCTGACGCATCGAAAGGCTGTATTTCCCGATTGGAAGCTGCGTCTGACACAGCACTTTGACAAGGATTCCCTGCCGCGGCGTGAATTTGCACAAAAGGCGGTCGCTGTCCTGCTTGACTATCTGCATGAGACGGTCAAGACAGATCTTTCGCATATCAACCGCCTGATCTACCTCGATGCGAGCGCAAACCTCGTCCTCGACACATATACTTTGCGCAACTTGGAGATCATCCGCAATCTGCGTGACGGCGGCAAGAAGGATACCTTGCTCGACGTCCTCGACTTCACGAAAACGGCGATGGGAAGCCGCCTTCTGCGCAAGTGGCTCGAATATCCGCTGCTTTCCCGCGAAAAGATCGAGCGGCGCTTGGACGGCGTGGCGGAGTTTGCCGCAGACTTTTCCCTGCGCGAGGATGTGCAGGCGCATTGTCGGGAAATTTTTGACTTCGAGCGCCTTTTGACGCGCATCGAAGTGGGCACGGCGAATGCGCGAGATCTCGTCGCGCTGAAGCTGTCGCTCGGGGCATTGCCTCCTTTGAAGGCGCGGCTTGCCGCAGTCTCTGCGCCGCTCTTGCGCGAAGCAGAGGGCGGCGTCGCGCTCTTTGAAGAAATCGTATCGCTCTTGGAGCGTGCGATCGTGGAAGAGCCGGGCATTTCCCTCAGAGAAGGCGGCATCATCAAAGAAAACTATGATGCGGAACTCGACGAGTATCGCCATATCTCGCATGACAGCAAGAAGATGCTGCAGCAGATGGAGGAGCGTGAAAAAGAACTCACAGGAATCAAAACCCTGAAGATCGGTTACAACAAGGTCTTCGGCTACTATATCGAGGTGCGCCGCAGCGGCGCCGATCTCGTGCCCGAGCGCTATATAAGAAAGCAGACATTGGCGAATGCCGAACGCTACATCACGGAGGAACTCAAGGAGTTTGAAACGAAGATTCTCGGCGCACAGGAAAAGATCGTCCAGATCGAATACCGCCTTTTCACGGAGATCCGCGAGACGATCAAGGCGGATCTGAGCCGCATCCAGCAGACGGCGCAGCACATCGCCGTCCTCGATGTGCTCGCAAGTCTCGCCGAAGCTGCGAACAACTATAACTATGTGCGTCCCAAACTCGCAGCAAATGGGGAAATCTCCATCCGCGACGGCAGGCATCCGCTCGTGGAGCGCATTCTCACGAATGACCTCTTCGTGCCGAATGATACCGAGCTAAACCATCAAGAATGCGAGATCATGCTCATCACAGGGCCGAATATGGCGGGAAAGTCGACCTACATGCGCCAGGTCGCCCTTTTGACGCTCATGGCGCAGAGCGGCAGCTTCGTGCCGGCGAAGGAGATGACATTTTCTCCCGTCGACCGCATCTTCACGCGCATCGGGGCGAGCGATGACCTTGTCAGCGGGCAGAGCACCTTTATGGTCGAGATGAACGAGGTCGCGCAGATCTTGAAGTACGCGACGAAGGACAGCCTCGTCATTCTGGATGAGATCGGCAGGGGGACGAGCACCTTTGACGGCATGAGCATCGCGCGCGCTGTCGTCGAATACATGCGCAGCAAGATTCATGCCAAGACGCTGTTTGCCACGCATTACCATGAACTGACGGATATGGAAGACGAACGCATAAAGAACTATTGCATCGCGGTCAAGGAGCGCGGCGCGAAGGTCGCTTTCCTGCGCCGCATCATCCGTGGCAGCGCGGACAAGTCGTACGGCATCCATGTGGCGCGTCTGGCGGGTCTGCCGAAGAGCGTCACGCAGAGGGCGCAGGAAATCCTCGATGAAATCGAGCAATGCGCGGGCATCGCCGTTTCCTCGAAAGCGCCTGAGCAAACGGCGCCGCAGGAAGAAGCCGCCTTGATGGGTTCGCTCTTCGCTCCGTCCCTGCGTGATACCATTCTGTCGCTCGATGTCATGGCCATGACGCCGTTGGAAGCTTTGAATGAACTGTACCGTCTGCAGCAGCAGGTGAAGGGAGAGGAGGGAAAGCGATGAGCCGGATTCATGTGCTCGACGACAATACGATCAACAAGATTGCGGCGGGTGAGGTCGTGGAGCGCCCTGCCTCCGTCGTCAAAGAACTTGTAGAAAATTCGATCGATGCGGGAGCGACGAAGATCGAAGTGGAAATCATGGCGGGCGGCACGAGCCTCATGCGCGTGACGGACAACGGCTGCGGTATGAGCCTAGAAGATGCAAAACTTGCCATCGAGCGTCATGCGACAAGCAAGATTCAGGAGGTCGGCGATCTCTATTCCTTGAGGACGCTCGGCTTTCGCGGCGAGGCTTTGCCGACGATAGCCGCCGTCTCCCGCTTCCGTATGCGCACGCGAAAAGAGGGCGAAGAACTCGGTACCCAAGTGAGCATCATCGGCGGCGTCACGCACGACATCGGCGAGACGGGCTGCAGTCTGGGCACGACGATCCAGGTCGAAGACTTATTCTTCAATACGCCCGCTCGCAAGAAGTTCCTCAAGACGACGCATACGGAAGGCGGGCGCATCAGCGACTTTATGACGAAGCTCGCGCTTTCTCGCCCCGATATAGCATTTCGTCTCATCAGCAACAATAAGACGACAGCGATGACGCCGGGAAACGGTTCGCTCTTTGATGCCATTCGCAGCATTTACGGCTCACAGGCCGCCGACGCACTTCTGGCGCTTTCCTTCGAGGATGAGGACGTCAAGATCACGGGCTACATCACGAAGCCTTCGATGCTCAAGAGCAGCCGCGCTTGGCAGACCTTCATCGTGAACGGCCGCATCATATCGAACAAGGCGATTGCCAAGGCGATCGACAACGCCTATCACTCGCTCCTGCCGAAATCGGGCTTTCCCATGGTCGTCCTGAACCTCGCTGTGCCGCAGCGCTCCGTCGATGTCAATGTCCATCCGCAGAAGAGCGAGATGAAGTTCGAGGACGAGGGGCGCATCTTCAAGGCGGTCTACAAGGCGGTGGTCGACGCCATACGTCCCGTCGGGCAGACGCTTGAGGACGTGGCGGCTTCCGTGCAGAATGTCGAGCGCCGCTATGCCATGGAGCCGATGCAGTTTGTCGCAGCCGCTCAGGCATCGGAGGAGGAACATTTCGCTGGGAATGGTTCGGCCAAGACCTCTTTTGGTATCAGATATACGGAGAATCCTTACCAAGCAGCACCCGCGCAGGCGGCGATGAGTTTCGCTGAAGCGCAGAGTGTCCTCAAGGGCGAAGGTGCGGCATACAGTGCACACGACGGTGTCCCCGCTGACGGAGGACTCGTACACGAGGCGCGGGATGCGGCATATAAGCCGCAGGGAAGAGCCGCAGAGATGCCGTTTGCCGATGTGTCGGAAACCGGTCTTTACCATGCGGGCATCACGCCGATCGGGCAGGTCGATCTCTGCTACATCATCGCGAAGGACAAGGACGGCCTCTACATCGTCGATCAACATGCGGCGCACGAACGCATCCTTTATGACAAGTTTTCCGCCATGGCGGAGCGCATCCCGTCACAGCAGCTTCTCGTGCATCCGATCTTGTCGTTCGATGCGAGGGAAGCCGCGCTCGTATCGGAGAATCAGGAGCTGTTCCGCCGTCTGGGCTTTGACATGGAGGCCTGCGGCGAGCGCGATTTCCGCTTGAAGGAAGTCCCTGCGGACGTTCCCGTATCCGAAGCGGAGGATATGGTTCGCGAAATCCTCGCGAGACTCTATGACATGCACGAGACGACGGCGCAGGAAATCCGCCATGCGTGTCTCGCCACAATGGCGTGCCGCGCAGCCATCAAATCGGGCGACGAGCTGAATTTTCGCCAGATGCAGATCGTCTTGGAGGAGCTTTCGCAGACGGCGCGTCCCTATACATGCCCGCATGGGCGCCCGACCATCTTGAAGTTCAGCAGTGAAGAATTGGCGAAGATGTTCAAACGGACGTGAGGTGCAGGATGGAAGAAAAGAACTTGGCGATTGTCACGACGGGCTACAAAAGCCGCCCGGCGGACTGCCTGCTCGCCCAAGAGACTGCAGAGCGGCTGGGAATCCCCTTCGTCAAGCGCAGGCATATATCGTATGAGGACTTGCGAGTGCAGTACGGAGCGCTCTTCGTGCTCGTGGTGAAGAAGGGCGGTCTGCGTCTGGAAACGTCCGACGGCGAATTGTTTTTTCATCCCAATATGGCGCATGTGCGTGTCAGGGAACTGGGGCGCGGGCAAAAGGATCATATGGTGGAAGCGATGGGAATCGGCGAGGGGGATACGGTGCTTGACTGCACGCTCGGTCTCGGAGCCGATTCCATCACGGCGAGCTTCATCGCAGGGGAGCGCGGCAAGGTGACGGCGCTTGAGAAAAGCCCGTTGATTTATGAGATTGTGCGCCATGGACTCGCGCACTTCTCGGCAGGAAATTACGATCTGCACGCCGCCATGCGTCGAGTTGAGGTACGGCGGGCAGATTATGAGGATTTTCTGCGAACGCTTCCCGATGATTCCTATGATGTCGTCTACTTCGACCCGATGTTCCGGCATCCTCTGAAGGACAGCGTGCAGCTCGCGCCGCTGCGCCTTCTGGCGGAATCCGCGCCCGTCTCCCTTTCCGCCGTAGCCGAAGCGTGCCGCGTGGCGAGACGGCGCGTCGTGCTGAAGGAAAACAGCCGCAGTCTGGAATTCGCACGCCTGGGCTTTTCCCATATTGCAGGGGGAAAATACAGTCCCGTTCACTACGGCGTGCTCGATGTGTAGCGAAGAGTTTATCCATGCTGTCGTAACTTCCGTTTCTTTTCTTCTCACGCGTCTTGTGCTATGATAGGAAGGAGCTTTCGGCAGAATGAAAGGCTCTCGCTATGCGAAAGGATATACTTTATGAAAATCATAGATGCGCACCTGCACTTTTGCAAGGAAGATTACTTTGATGAGATCGCCCTTGCTGCAGGGCATGAAAATACAGCAGAGCATCTGGAGGACGCCTATCAGCGTCTCGGCGTCGTGCATGGCGTCGTCATGGGGAACAAGAGCCTTGAGCCAAAGGAGCATGACTACCCGGCTTTTCTCAGCTATTGCATCGGTCTTGACACCTTGGGAGAGGAGCGCTCGCCAGAGAAGCAGATTGCGCTCGTCGAGGAAAACCTCAAGCGCAGGCAATGCGTCGGCATCAAGCTCTATCCGGGCTATCGCCATTTCTACGTTTACGAAGAAGCTCTCGCACCGTTTTATGCGCTGGCAGAAAAGTACGACAAACCCGTCGCCATCCATACGGGTCTGACAGCTTCCACGGACTGCCTTTTAAAATACAGTCATCCGCTCGTGCTCGATGAGGCTGCCGTGCGCTGGCCGCGCGTGCAGTTCATCATGTGCCACTTTGGCAACCCGTGGCTCTTGGACGCCGTGGGCGTCGTGGAGAAGAACCCCAACGTCGCGGTGGACTTTTCGGGACTTTTGGAGGGAAAGATCGTTGACGCCGAGCGATTTTATCGAAAGAAGCAAGGGTATATGCGCATGCTGACGGATTGGTTGGAATACCTCGACTGCTATGACCGCATCATGTTCGGTACGGACTGGCCCTTGGCGAATTTGGAGGATTACATACGATTCATGAAAGAGATCGTTCCCGAGGAAGAGTGGGAAAAGGTATTCTTTTCCGCTGCAAATCGCATCTATGGGCTGGGTCTGTCGTGAGGTGCGAGGGTCGGTATTTTCAGAATCATAGCTTTTGGAGGAAATGAGGCATGTCGTTGTTGGAAATAAAGAAGGCGGGAGCGCCTGTCTTGAAGGAAATCTGCGCTCCCGTGGAACGTGTCGATGCAAGGCTCAGGAAACTGCTCGATGACATGGCGGAAACGATGTATGAGGCAAACGGCATCGGCATCGCCGCGCCGCAGGTGGGTGAGGCTCTGCGCATGGTTGTCATCGATATAGGCGATGGAATCATCGAGCTCGTCAATCCGAAGATCACGTTTCGTGAGGGAAGCGAAACGGATTCGGAAGGCTGCCTGAGCGTGCCCGGAATTTTCGGCGAGGTCGAGCGCGCGGCGAAGGTCAAGGTCGAGTTTCTTGACCGGCGCGGCAAGCGCAAGCATATTACGGCGAAGGGGCTTTTGGCGCGCTGCATCCAGCATGAACTTGACCATCTGGAAGGCGTGCTCTTCATCGACGTGGCGCAGAGCCTGCGCAAGGAAGAGGAGCAAAAGTCATGAAGCGCTTTCGTGTGATTTTCATGGGAACTCCCGATTTCGCCGTGCCGTGTCTCGCGCGTCTCGTGGAGATTTCCGATGTCGTTGCCGTCGTGACGCAGCCGGACAGACCCAAGGGGCGCGGGCAGAAGCTTCTGCCGACGCCCGTCAAGGTGTTCGCTCAGGAACATGGTATCGCGGTCTATCAGCCGGTGCGCGTCAAAGCGCCGGATTTCGTCGACGTCCTGCGCGGACTCGCGCCTGATCTCATCGTCGTCGTCGCCTTCGGGCAGATCTTGTCAAAGGAGATTCTTTCGCTGCCTCCCTTGGGCTGCATCAACGTCCACGCTTCGCTCCTGCCGCGCTATCGCGGTGCGGCGCCGATGCAGTGGGCGATCGTGCGCGGAGAGAAGGAGACGGGCGTCACGACGATGTTCATGGACGAAGGTCTTGATACGGGCGATATGCTCTTGCGGGAAACGCTGCCGATCACGCAGGCGATGACGGCTGCCGAACTGCACGATGCGATGATGAAGCTCGGTGCGGATGTCTTGGAAAAGACACTTTTTTCCTTGTCGGAGGGAACACTCAAGCGCACGCCGCAGGATGATGCGCTTTCCACTTATGCGCCGCTTCTCGACAAGGAGGTGGGGCGCATCGACTGGAAGAAATCGGCGCAGGAGATTCATGATCTCGTGCGTGGCCTGAACTCGTGGCCGGGCGCCTACACGATGCTGGCGGGGCAGAAGTTCAAAATCTGGCGCACGCGCCTTGCCGAAGGCACGGCAGAACCCGGCGAAATCGTTTCCGTGACGAAGCAGGGACTTCTCGTCGGCACGGGCGAGGGGATGCTGGAAATACTGGAAGTGCAGGCGCCGAGCAAGAAGAAGATGACGGCGGGCGACTATGTGCGCGGCCACGGGCTTCAGCTGCCCGCACGCTTCGATTTCGATGCAGAATGACGCATTTTGCGTTGAGGAAAGGAGGGAATCGTTTTGACATCTGTGATACCGGGGCTTGAGCGCCCGCACAAGAGACTCTTCATGGCGCTTCTGTCACTGAGCTTCCTCTGCATGACGTTTCTCGCCTATGCCGTCTGGCGTGTGAGCTACCTCGGTCTGCTCGAAATCAATGCCTATCTGCCGCTCGTGCTCGGCATCTTCTTCGCGAGCGTCGTATTTCTCACGGGTTTCGGCATCTTGAGCATGGTCGGAGCGATTCTCGGACTGCCGTTTCTGCATATTTTTCAGAAGCAGTCGTACACGCTGATCAATCTGCTCTTTCCCGTAGCTATCATGATCGGCAAGGTGTTCGGCTTCAACCGGCGACGCATCGAACGCTCCTTCATCGAGGTCAGCAACCAGATCATCCACCATCGCGGCATCAAGGTGCATGCGAACGAGCTTCTCGTTGTCACGCCGCATTGTCTGCAGCTTGCGACGTGCCCGCACAAGATTACGCGCGACCCGCACAACTGCAAGCGCTGCGGCGGCTGCGACGTCGGTGCTCTCGTGAATCTTGCCGATGAGATGGGCTTCCATTTCTTCATCGTGACGGGAGGCACGCTCGCGCGCCAGACGGTCAAGAAGATTCGCCCGAAGGCGGTCATGGCGATTGCCTGCGAACGCGATTTGACGAGCGGCATACAGGACGTTTACCCTCTTCCGGCCGTCGGCGTTCTGAACATACGGCCGAACGGCCCGTGCTTCAATACGCACGTCGATATTGAGAAGGTGCGTGAGGAAATCAAGAAATTCTTGATTGACGACGATGCGGCGAAGAAGGAGAAGAATGTGCCCGAAGACGAAGGTGACGGGCAAAAATGAGGAGGATCTATGGACAAGGCGCGGGAGACGGCGCTCAAGGCGCTTCATGAAGTGAATGAAAAGGGCGCTTATGCCAATGTGGCATTGGCGCGGTCTTTGCGTGCCGCGAAACTCTCCGAAGTGGATCGCCGATTTGCAACGGAACTGGTCTACGGCGCGGCGAAGGCGGGCGGCACGCTCGATTGGATTCTGCGGCGCTACTTGAACCGTCCGCTTTCCAAGATCCCGCCCATGGTGCGGGATATTTTGCGTTTGGGCGTATACCAGCTTTTCTTCCTTGCGCGCGTGCCTGCCTCCGCCGCCTGCAATACGGCGGTGGAGATGACGAAGCGCTGCAGCCATGCGGGCACGGTGAAGTTTGTCAACGCCGTTCTGCGCACGGCGGCTCGTGAACCGGAAAAAGCCACATTCCCGACGGGCAAGGCGCATGAAGCGGAAAATCTTGCCCTGTCCCTGCAGCATCCCGAGTGGCTCGTGCGGCGTTGGATCGGGCAGTTCGGCTATGAAGAGGCAAGGGCGCTCTGCGAATTTGACAATGCGCAGGCGACGCTTTCCCTGCGTACGAACACCTTGAAGATTACGCGGGACAAGCTCCTCGAACGCCTCTCGCAAGAGGGCGTGGAGGCGGAGCCTTCCGCTTGGACGCCCGAAGGAATCCTCTGCCTTCGCCACGGCTCTCTCGACGCTCTGGAATCCTTGCAGCAGGGGCTTTTTCAGGTGCAGGACGAAAGTTCGATGCTCGTGGCGCATGTCCTCGCGCCCGAGCTAGGTGAATTCGTGCTCGACGTCTGCAGTGCGCCGGGCGGCAAGACGACGCATATCGCCGCCTCTATGGGCGACCGTGGACGCATCGTCGCACTCGACGTGCATGAGCACAAGATGCGCCGCGTTGCGGAAAACTGCGAGCGGCTCGGCATTAAGTCGGTGGAGACTCTGCTCCTCGATGCGCGCGAGGCGGGGAGGCGCTTTCCGCGCCAGGCCGACCGCGTGCTCGTCGATGCGCCTTGCTCGGGACTCGGCGTCCTGCGGCGAAAGCCCGATGCGCGTTGGCGAAAGCGGCCGGACGACCTCGCCGCTCTCGCACGATTGCAGCGGGAAATTCTCAGCTCTGCTGCGGAAGCCGTGAAAAGCGGCGGCGTGCTCGTCTACAGCACATGCACGATCGAGCGCGAGGAAAATGAAGCCGTCGTGGAGGACTTCCTCGCGCGGCACGAAGAGTTCAGCTTGGAGAATGCAGGAGAACTCCTGCCGCTGAAAAAGCGCCCCGAGCGGATGCTGCAGCTTTATCCGCAGCGAGACGGCACGGACGGCTTCTTCATCGCCCGCATGAGAAGAAGGTGAATGCATGAAGAACATTTTCGGCATGACGCTCGAAGCGATGCAGGAGGATTTCGCTGCCCTGCGCTTGGAAAAATACCGCGCGAGGCAGGTGGCGGAATGGCTCTACAAGAAATGTGCGAAGCGTTTTTCCGACATGACGAATCTGCCGAAGTCCCTGCGCACGGAACTTGAGACGAGGTACACGATCGACACGCCTCTTTTGCGCGCGAGGCTCGATGCCGCCGACGGCAGGACGAGCAAGTTCCTGCTCGCCTTTTCCGACGGCGCGGCTGTGGAAGCCGTGCTCATGCGTCAACCTTACGGCAACAGTATATGCATATCGACGCAGGCGGGCTGCAATATGGGCTGCTCCTTCTGCGCATCGACCTTGCACGGATTGGCGCGTGATCTGACGGCGGGGGAAATGCTCGCCGAGGTTCTCTTCATCGAGGAAATGCTGAGATCGCAGGGCGGGAAGGTCGACACCATGGTCTTGATGGGATCGGGAGAGCCTTTGATGAACTATGAAAATGTCGTGGATTTCCTGCGCCTGCTGCATGAAGAATACGTGCTGAACATCAGCTATCGCAGCATCACGCTGTCCACTTCTGGCATCGTTCCCGCTATAGACCGTCTTGCCGAAGAGGGTATGCCTCTGACGCTTTCCATCTCGCTCCATGCGCCGCGTGAGGAACTTCGTTCCGAACTCATGCCGATCAATCGCAAGTATCCATTGTCGGACGTCGTCGCGGCAGGAAAACGCTATGCGGAAAAGACGGGGCGGCGCGTCACATACGAGTACATCCTCATCCGCGACGTGAACGACGGCGAGCGGGAGGCTCGGGAATTGGCCGAACTTCTCGAAGGACAGCTTGCAAGCGTCAACCTCATTCCCATCAATCCCGTGAAGGAGCGGGGCTTCGAGCGGCCATCCGAGGAGCGCACTGCAGCCTTCTGTCGTGCGCTCACGCGCCGTCACATCACGGCCACGGTACGTCGGGAGATGGGAGCTGACATACAGGCGGCCTGCGGACAACTGCGCAACCGACACATGTCCGAGAGTGAAGAGAAGCAATAGATTGTGAGGGATTCCATGGCTTTTACCAAATGGGAAACGTTTTTGGAAAATCATATCGAAGGATTTTTCAATAAGAAGTTTGGCAGCGCCCTTGAACCGATCGAGGTGGAGAAGAAACTCGAAAAAGAAATCGCGAACGCGAAGCGGCGGGCGAAAAAAGGGAAGAAAGAATGGATCTTGCCCAATGCCTATACGATCCTTATGAACGAGGAAGATTGCCACCACCTTTCGTCACAGCGCTTCCTCGATGATCTTCACATCTTAGCGGAGAAAAAAGTCATCTTGCTCGATGCCTTCATGGACGGGAAACTTGCCATCAACATTCAGAAGGATGCGGAACTTTCTCTCGGCCTGTGCCGTGTGAAGGCGTCATATTCTGACATGGTGCAGCGCGTGGCGCAGGCGGTGAAGGAGCAGCACACGATCGTCCTGCAGAGACCGTCTTTCCAGGTGCCGCTCGATTTGCCGACGGAGTACAAGATCGCTTCGCTCACGGTTGTGGAAGGGGCGGATCTCGATTCTTACCTCGCGTTCGGCGAGAAAAAGATCTTTCTCGGCAGACGTGAACGAAGCGATTTCATCTTGACCGATCCCAACGCTTCGCGCGTCCATGCCTCCATCCGCTATGAAAGGCATCGCCATTTCCTGCAGGATGAGGACAGCACGAACGGCACGCTTCTCAACGGACGTCCCGTGCTCGAATCATGGCTGCGGCATGGCGATGAGATTCAGATTGGAAATTCCGTCCTGCGCTATGAGGTGATATGATTGCCGGGTTCAGATCTTTTGCTGCGCGTTCTGAGCGTAGCTTTTCAATACGGCGTCCTGCTGCTGCTCTTTCGTTTTATCGCGCGCTTGGCACAGGCGATGTTTGAAGACGCCAAGGCTTTGCAGCAGGAAATAAAGCCGCGTGAGATATTGCCTGACGAAGCCGTGCTCAGCGTCGTGGAGGCAGGCGATGAAGCGCTTTTGGGCAAGCGCTTCGCCTTCACGCAGGGACTGACGATCGGGCGCAGTGCCGACAACGACATCCGCATTCCCGATTCCTTCGTATCGCACCGTCATGCTGTCGTACGTCTTGTAAACAATCAGTATGTCATCGAGGACATGGGCAGCATGAACCACACGTATCTGAACGATGCGATCCTGCAGGGAAAGGCCTATCTGAAGCCGGGGGATCTCATACGCATCGGCTTTGTGACACTGAGGTTTGAGAGGTGATTTTTTTGAAAGTCTCGAAAGCGACGGACAGGGGAAAGGTGCGCGAGAGCAACGAGGATGCATGCGCCTTCATACCGCCTGATACGTATGTCGTGGCGGACGGCATGGGGGGATATGCCGCAGGAGAAGTGGCGAGCGCGATGCTCGTCGATGTATTCACTGAGATGTTTTCCGATGCTGTGCATGAATACGGCGAGAAAGCTTTGCTTCATGCCGTACAGGCAGCGAACAGCAAGATTCTCTGTGCAGCGGCGGCGAGTGAAGCCCGAAAGGGCATGGGGACGACAGTCGTCGCCTTGCAGTATAGGGAAAATGCGGCGTATTGGGCGCATGTAGGCGACAGCCGCCTGTATCTTCTGCGAAAGGGTGCGCTCAGGCGGCTCACGCGCGACCATTCTTTCGTACAGGATCTCGTCGAGCGAGGCTCCATCACGGAAGAGGAGGCGAGGAATCATCCGAAAAAGAATCTTCTGACGCGTGCGGTCGGCGTGGAAGAAAAACTCGTCGTCGATACGGGAAGCTTCACGATCGAGGAGGGCGACATCTTTCTCCTGTGCTCGGACGGATTGACGAATATGGTTGGAGAAGCCGCCATTCGCGAGACTCTGCAGGGAGAGTCTGCGGACAAGGCACGGACTCTCGTCGAGCTGGCGCTTCTGGCAGGAGGACTCGACAATATCACAGCCATCGTGGTGGAATGCGATGAAAGAGGCTAAGCTGCACCTGCTGCTGCCTCCGCTCGGCATCCTGCTGCTGGGCACGGGCGTACTGCTTCTTGCACATCGTCTGACGGCGGATCTTTTGCTGCTGCCCTGGCTTGCGGCAGTCATCGTCGGTGCATTCTTCACGCAGTTCATTTTGGGCAGACGAGATGGAACGGACTTGACGCTTTTCCCTGCAGCCATGCTGCTCGCAAGTCTCGGCCTCATCATGATCGGACGCTTGAAGCCCGCGCTCTTTTTGACACAGATGCGTTGGCTGCTGCTCGGTCTGATCGTTTATCTTTTCCTCGTCTTTCTTGGAGAGAGGGTTCTTCGCCTCCTTTCCTATCCATATCTTCTGGGCGTGTTCTGTCTTCTGCTCCTGTGCTCGGCGCTCTTTTTCGGCACGGAGATCGGCGGCAGCCGCAACTGGATCGTCTTCGGCCCTTTCGCCGTGCAGCCCTCGGAATTTGGCAAGATCGTCATCATCATGTTTCTTGCTGCCTATCTGACGGAGCATCGGGAGGTATTGACGCTGCCCAGGCACAGGCTTCTTTGGCTGAAGCTGCCCGTGCTTCGCTTCATTGCGCCGCTCCTTTTAATCTGGGGCATCGCCATCTTGATGTTCGTCGTGCAGCGCGATCTCGGCTCGGCTCTGCTCTTTTTTGGCATAGCTGTTTCCATGACGTATATGGCTACGGGTCGAAAATCTTATGTGGCGCTTGCCTTCGCGTTCTTTCTGGGCGCAGCCGTGCTCAGTTACTCGTTCTTTTCCCATGTGCGCGTGCGCTTCAACATCTGGCTCGACCCTTGGAGCGATCCTTCGGGCAGCGCTTATCAAGTCGTGCAGTCCCTCTTTGCGCTCGGCTCGGGCGGCGTTTGGGGCGCGGGTTTTGCGCACGGCCATCCCAATTTGATTCCCGAGGTGCATACGGATTTTATTTTTGCGGCGATTGCGGAAGAACTGGGGCTGCTCGGCTCCCTAGGCGTCATGCTCGTCTTTGCCCTGTTTTTTTATCGTGCCATACGCATCGCGCTCGCCTGCCGGGAAGAGACGCGCATGCTGCTTGCCGCCGGTATCGCAGTCGTGTTTCTCCTGCAGGCTTTCATCATCATCGCAGGCGTGACGAAATTCTTACCGCTGACGGGCATCACGCTTCCCTTTGTAAGCTACGGGGGCAGTTCCATGATCGCCAGCTTCATGCTGCTCGGCATTTTGACCGTGCTTTCCAAAAAGGAGAATCGACATGGTTGAGCGAAATAATACAAGGTATATCCTGCGCACAGCCATCATCCTGCTCTTGTCATTTTCCTGCTTGGCGCTTTATGTCGTCTATCTGCAGGTCTGGGAAGCGGATCGGCTCGCAGAGCATCCTCTGAATCGCCGCGCGGCTCTCGCCGAGGACAGCGTGCTGCGCGGCAGCATCCTTGATCGAAAGGGTGAAGTTCTCGCGCTCAGCCCGAATGTGGGCGAAAGGCGCTACCCTTACGGGCGGATCATGGAGCCGGTCACGGGCTATCTCGATGATACGATCGGCAGCACGGGCATCGAGGCTTATAAGGGGGCAGAGCTTTCGGGACACAGCCGCCTTCTCGGGCGATTAGGGCCGCTCGCGCAGATTTTCTCTTCCTCACGCGGCGACGACGTCTATCTGACGCTCGACGCTGCACTGCAGGAAACGGCATACGAGGCGCTGGGAGAACGGCGCGGGGCTGTCGTCATGCTCGATGCGGAAAGCGGGGCGGTTCTCGTGCTCGCATCGCGTCCCTCGTTCGATCCGTCCGATATTCAAGCGCAGTGGGACAGCCTGAGGCAGGACAAGGAAAGTCCGCTCGTAAACCGTGCGCTGCAAGGTCTTTATCCGCCTGGATCGACCATCAAGCCATTGATTCTCGATGCGGCGTTGGAAAACGGCGTTACGAACAGCAAGGAAGTATTCGACTGCACGGGAGCGCTCAAAGTGGGGGATTCGGTCATCCACGAGAGCCACGGCGCTGTGCACGGCAGGATCGATGTGGAGCACGCCTTGATTGAGTCCTGCAACACGACGTTCGGCTCGCTTGCGCTGCGCCTGGGTGGCAAGAAACTGGCGGATGCCTTCCGACGTTTCGGCTTTGAGGAGACGGCGCAGGGCGAATTGGCGGAGGCGGCAGCGCATCTGCCCGACTTCGCTTCCCTCGGGCAAGGAGATACGGCTCAGATCGGCATTGGGCAGAGCACGCTTCTCGTCACGCCGCTGCACATGGCGCTGCTCGCCGCGGCGTTTGCAAATGACGGCATCATAATGAAGCCCTACATGGTTGAACGTGTCGTGACACCCAACGGCATCACACTCGAACAGCATCGAAGCGAGAAGTGGTTCGAGGCTACGACGGCGGCGCGCGCCTCCTTGATTCATGGATTCATGGAGGAGGTCGTGCAGGAAGGCACGGGCACGGCGGCGGCGCTCCGTGGCGTGCGCGTAGCGGGCAAGACGGGCACGGCGGAAAATTCGGGCGAGGATCATGCGTGGTTCATCGGCTCGGCGGAAATAAAAGGTCGAAAGGTGGCTTTTGCCATCCTTGTGGAAAACAGCGGCGGAGGCGGCACAGAAGCTGCACCAATCGCACGGAAGCTGTTGGAAAAGTTGCAAGATGATTAGGAGGCAGTGCCATGGAACAACGCATTTTAGGCAATCGCTATGAGCTTGTGGAGCTTGTTGGAAGCGGCGGCATGGCTGATGTATATAAGGCGCACGACAAACTGCTCGATCGAACGGTCGCGGTCAAGGTGCTGCACGCCCAATTCGCGAGTGACGCCGAGTTTGTAGCACGCTTTCAAGCTGAAGCACAGGGAGCCGCGAAGATGTCGCATCCCAACATCGTCAATATCTACGATGTCGGGCAGGAGGGAAACGCCCACTACATCGTTATGGAATACGTTTCGGGGCAGACCCTGCGCGAAGAGCTTGATGCGGGCGGACGCCTGCCCGTTGCCACGGCGCTCGCCATTGCGCGTCAGATTGCCGAGGCTCTGCATCATGCGCACAAGAACGGTCTTGTCCACTGTGACATCAAGCCGCACAACATCCTCGTGATGGAGGACGGGCGCATCAAGGTCGCCGATTTCGGCATCGCTCGCGCCGTGAGTTCGGTCACGTCGACGTATACAGGCAACATCGTTGGCTCCGTGCATTATTTTTCGCCTGAGCAGGCGAAGGGCGCTTCGATCACGCCGAAGTCAGATGTCTACTCCCTCGGCGTCGTTCTCTATGAAATGCTCACGGGCGAGTTGCCCTTCACTGGTGAAACCCCCGTTGGCATCGCCTTGAAGCACTTGCAGGAAGAGCCTCTTTCCGTCTGCGCCATCGACCCGTCGATTCCGCCATTCGTCGAGGCTCTCGTTGCGGAATTGATGGCAAAGGATCCGAATCGGCGGCCCGACAGTGAGACCGTCGTGCGGCAGATCGCGCAGGATGAGGCGATGCTTGGCGGCTCGGCATCGTCGCTGCTCGATCCCTATGCGACGCAGGTATTGCCGCGCGTGCGTGAGGCCGAGGTCGATTCATCTCTTTTGTCAAGACACGGGCAGGAAGAGCAGCCTTCCGTACATGTTCCGGATGCCGGGCATGGCGGTGCAGCGAAGAAGGCATACCGCTCCAAGGCCTTCCTTTTCATTCTGTTCCTCGTATTGTTTTTTGGCTTCTTTGCAGGCGCATTCCTTTCCTATGGAAAGTTTTGGAGCGGTGCGGAAGTCGTCGTTCCCGATGTGACGGGACAGACGCTGGCCGTCGCCAAGCAGAAGTTGGAGGACAAGAAACTGCGCGTGGACATCGCGGAGATGTACGATTCCAATATACCGGCAGGGCAGGTCGTCAAGCAAGATCCCGAGGGAGGTTCGAAGGTCAAGGAAGAGCGCCTCGTGACCATCTACGTGAGCAAGGGCGGCGAGGAAGTCAGTATGCCGGAACTCAAGGGGATGCAGAAGTCAGCGGCAGAGAGCAAGCTGACCGGAGCGGGCTTGAAACTCGGCGTCGTGACGGAAGAGTTCTCCTCGCAGCCTGCGGGGAGCGTCATCGGACAGGACCCGCGTGCGGGATCGAAGATCAGCAAGGGGCAGGTCGTCGACCTCGTGATCAGCAAGGGCGAGCGGCCGCGCAAGGTCTCCGTGCCGAGCGTTGTCGGCGGCGCGGAATCAAGCGCCAAGGAAGCGATCAAGAACCGCGGACTTCATGTAGGCTCCGTCACGAAGGAAGCGAGTTCGCAGGCGGCAGGCACGGTCGTGCGGCAGAGCCCGGCGGCAGGCAGCGAGGTGGAAGAAGGTACGGCGGTCGACCTTGTACTTGCCGCCGAAACGGAAAAGAAGTCTTCGAAGACGAAGGAGCGCGCGTCGGACGACAATGCAGGCGACAAGACGCCGAGCAAGGACGCAAGCGGCGGCAAGTCGAACCGCTAGCAAGTGGGAGAGGAGGCCGGTTTGTTGCAGGGAAAAGTGCTCAGAGCGCAAAACAGTTTCTTCTACGTGGCGACACGAGAAGGACTTGTGGAGGCGAAGCTGCGAGGCCGCCTGAAAAAGGAGCGCATTGCCGTCGTGCCGGGCGATGACGTGGAGCTTGAGCTTACAGAAGGCGGCGCGGGCGTCATCGAGCGGCGCTGTGAGCGAAAGAGTCTTTTGCGCCGCCCGTTGGTCGCCAATATCGATCAGGTCGTCCTCGTCTTCGCCGCACGCGAGCCGGATATCAATCCCGTGCTCATCGACCGTTTTCTCGTGCTCGCCGAGTGGTCGAAGATCGAACGCATCGTCCTCTGCATCAACAAGATGGATTTGTTAGAGGGCGATGCGGCGGAGATTCCTGCCCTCGCCGCGCTCTATCGCGAAATCGGCTATCCCGTATGCCTGCTGTCCACTGTTACAGGGGAAGGCGTGGCAGACATGCAGTCTCTTGTCGAGGGAAAGACGAGCGTGTTTGCCGGCTCATCGGGTGTGGGAAAATCCTCTCTCTTGAACTGTCTCGCGCCGGGCATCGCCCTTTCTACGGGCGCTGTCAGCGAGAAGATCAAGCGCGGCAGGCATACGACGCGAACGGCGCAGCTTCTGCCGTTCGCCGGAGGATTCCTCGTCGATACGCCGGGTTTCAGCGCTACGGAGCTTGCCGAGATCGATCCTTGTGCGCTCCCGGGGCTTTTCCCTGAATTTCGCTCCTTTTTCGGCGCTTGCCGATTTCAGCCCTGCACGCACAGCCACGAGCCGGACTGCGCTGTCAAGGAAGCCGTGCAGGCGGGAAAGATTGCAGACTCGCGCTACGCCTCCTATTTGGAAATGCTGCAGCAGAGTGTACAGAGAAAGAAGGTATATCGATGATTCAAGTGGCGCCGTCGATTCTCTCGGCGGATTTCGCGCATCTTGCCGATGAGGTGCAGCGCATTGAAACTGCCGGGGCGGAGTACGTCCATATCGATGTCATGGACGGCGCTTTTGTGCCGAACATCACGTTGGGCGCTCCCGTCGTGAAGTCGCTTCGCAAATGCTCTGCGGCGGTTTTTGATGTGCATCTGATGGTCGAGCGTCCGGAAGCGCAGATCGCTTCCTTCGCCGAGGCTGGTGCGGACGTCATCACCTTTCATATCGAGGCGGTGCGTCATGCCCATCGCCTCGTACAGGAGATCAAATCTCTCGGCTGCCGGGCGGGCGTCGCGCTCAATCCTGCGACACCGCTCGTCATGCTCGAAGAACTTATGGCAGATATCGACATGGCGCTCATCATGACGGTCAATCCGGGTTTCGGCGGACAGAAGTTCATTCCGTCGATGCTCGAAAAAATCGCGCTTCTGCGTCATACGGCAGAAGAAAATGATTTCGCTCTCGACATCGAGGTCGATGGTGGCATCAATGCCGAGACAGCGCCGCTCGTGAGAGAGGCGGGGGCGAACATCCTCGTCGCAGGCTCTGCCGTCTATGGGGCGAGCGATATAGAAAAAGCGATTCAGGCGATTCGTGGCTAAAGGAGGAGGAAACGCGAATGGAAAAGGCGGTAGTGCTGCTTTCGGGCGGACTTGATTCGACGACCTGCATGGCCGTCGCAAAGGAGCAGGGGAAAGAACTTTATCCCATCAGCTTTGACTATCATCAGCGTCACAGCATCGAGCTGGAAGGCGCGAAGAAGATTGCAGCTTTTTACAAAGTGAAGCGTCATCTGATCATCGAGACGAACATGGAAGCGATCGGCGGCTCGGCGCTGACGGACGACAGCATCGCCGTGCCCGAGGGCGACGTTTCGCGCACGTCTGTTCCCGTGACCTACGTGCCTGCAAGAAATCTGATCTTCTTGAGCTATGCGCTCGGCTATGCCGAAACCATCGGCGCGCGCTCTGTCTACATCGGCGTCAACAGCGTCGACTATTCGGGCTATCCCGACTGCCGTCCCGAATTTATCCGGCATTTTCAGGCCGTCGCGGACTACTCGACGGAAGCGGCCTCCGAAGGAAAGCGCATCGAGATCGTCACGCCCCTGCAGAATTTGTCCAAAGCCGATATCGTGCGCTTGGCGACGCGTCTTGCCGTGCCGTTGGAGCTTACGCACAGCTGTTACAGCGGCGGTGAAAAGGCGTGCGGCGTCTGCGACAGCTGCAAACTGCGCCTGCAGGGCTTCGCGGCTGCCGGCATAAAAGACCCGATCGAGTATGAAAAACGCTGAAGAAACGATGATGAAAGACATACAGAAAAGCGCGGATATGCGCGGCATCGACATACAGCATGTCGGCATCAAGGACGCCCATCTGCCGTTTCGCATCAAGACGAAGGCGGGTGATTTCCAGCAAGTCACAGCGCGCATCCTCTTTACGGTTTCCCTGCCCAAGGAGTACAAGGGCACGCACATGAGCCGCTTCCTGGAAATCTTGCAGCAGTGGTGCGACAAGCCCGTAGCGGAAGAAGAGATGGAAGCCATGCTGCAGGAGGCGCTTCATCGTCTTGAAGCGGAGACGGCGAAGCTGCGCCTTTCCTTCAAGTATTTCATTGAGAAGGAAGCGCCGGCGAGCGGCAAGAAATCCGTGCTCGACCTCGATTGCTTCTTCGAGGGCGAAAAGCGTGCGGGCGAGGCGATGTCGTTCCGTCTCGGCGTCACCGTGCCTGCGACATCCCTCTGCCCGTGCAGCAAGGCGATTTCGCGCTACGGTGCGCACAATCAGAGAAGTCTGCTGCAGGCCGTCGTCGAGTTCAAGCCGCCCGCGCCGTGCATCTTCATCGAGGATCTCGCCGCGCTCATGGAAGAGCAGGCGTCGTGCCCGATCTATCCGCTGCTGAAGCGTGAAGATGAGAAGTATGTGACGGAAAAAGCATACGAGCAGCCAAAGTTTGTCGAGGACATCCTGCGCGACCTCGTGCTCGCCCTACGTCCCTTGCCCGGACTCTTTTGGTTCTCGCTTTCCTGCGAGAATTTTGAGTCGATTCACAATCACAGCGCCTATGCGAGCCACGAAGAATATGTGAATTGCGAGGCGAGGACAGCCGGCAAAGAGCAATGATCTGAGAAACTGCGCCAGGCCGCTCTGAGGAGGTGTCAAATGAAGGTGTTCTGCAAGCGTTTCATCGTACCGCTGCTGCTCGTTTTCTTCATCTCGGGCGCCGTCATCTATTCGACGGTCGACATTCATACGTTGAAAAATCTCACAGCGTTCCAGCCGTGGTCCATCGCCCTTGCGCTCCTCTGCGTGAGCCTCGGTCTGACGCTTGATGGCACGCGCCTCATGCACCTCGTGAAGATCTCGGGCGAGCACATCACGCTGGGACAGGCGGTGCAGGTGGTCTTCGGCAACTACTTTCTCGCGCTCCTGACGCCGGGGGCAACGGGCGGTGCTGTGGCGCAGCTCATGTTCCTGCGTCATGCAGGCGTACCGGCGGGCAAGGCGACGGTGCTCGTCATCGTGCGAACCCTCGTGTCCATTCTCTTCCTTATATGTTGCATGCCGTTCATCTTCCTGCACGACGCAGGCATCCTGCCCGGCGTGGACAATCATACGCTGATGCTCATCTCTGTTATCGCCTTCGTCGTCATCGCACTCATCGCGCTTGCTTTTCGCGCGAATGCGTTCGACTACATCATCCTGCGCCTGACGAAGCGATTGAGCGTGAAACGCAGCAAAAAGCTGCTCTCTTTCTATCGTGATCTCAAGATGGGCGTGCATCTCCTCGCGTCCTCGCCCAAGAGCATGCTTCGTATCTTTTTTGAATCAGGCTTAAGTCTCATGTTCATCTATGCCATCGTGCCATGTCTTCTTTTAGGACTCGGCGTGACAGATGCCGATTGGTACACGGTCATGGGGCGCATGATTTTCCTTAACATGTTGCTCTATTTCACGCCGACGCCCGGCGGCTCCGGCATCGCGGAGGGCGGCTTCGTCCTGCTCTTTGCCGATTCTGTACCGGCAGGTACCGTCGGCATCCTCGCCGTTTGCTGGCGGCTCATCGCCGAGTACATCCCGTTCTTCATCGGCCTTTACTACACGCTCAAGGTCTTTGGCAGAGATTTTATGCATCGCCAGATGGAGCAGCAGGAGGATGGCTGAGTATGCAGGCATACTGCTGAAAATAATGTTTCTTAAAGAAAATTTTTTCGTGCGCTTGCCATGATAGGAACTTTGCTATATAATTACCGATAGTAATTGTTTTCTCAAAAATTCATACAGACGTCATAAGTGTCGCCGATGTATATCGGCGAGCGATGAGAGGAAAATGGGTGAAAGACCCATGCTGTCCCGCAGCTGTAATCGGGGAATTTGTTTCCATGGGAAACGCTGGAATCGCTGTTTCTGATGAAAGTGCTGAACGCATCGGCACTTCCTGACATGTCACTGGGAAAAACCCGGGAAGACGGAAACAAACGATGATCCGAGAGCCAGAAAGCCTGCTTATGATAAGATTCATTGCTTGACTTACGAGAGATGAGGAGATGGATGCCAGGGTATATTCGTTGGCGGAATATACCCGTGGTATTTTGCGCTTGCAGGAAAAATCCGCATGTCTTGTCTTGGTTGACGGACATGCGTTTTTTTATGGAAATGCCGGATAGCTGGGCGTTTCCTTATAGAGACCGATTCTGAGGATTCGGTCGCAAATGTCTTTTTTATATGATTTTTAAGGAGATGAGGTATTGCATTGAAAGGAAAAGATTTGATACGTCGCCTGTGTCAGATGCTCATCACGCTTTTGGGCGTTACATTCTTGACATTCGGTCTGACGTATCTCGCTCCCGGTGATCCTGTAGAGATGATCCTGGAGACTGGCGATACGATGGTGTCGCAGGAAACTATCGAAAAGACACGTCACGAATTGGGGCTTGACCGTCCCTTCCATGAGCAGTATCTGCACTGGCTTTCCGGCTTGCTGCATGGCGATATGGGCATGAGCTATTCCGCCAAGATGCCGGTTGCCGAAAAGCTTGAGCAGAATCTTCTCGGCACGCTGCTTCTGGCAGGAACAGCAACCTTGATGATGCTCGTCGTTTCTGTGCCTTGCGGAGTCATCGCAGCTTTATATCGCAACCGTTGGCCGGATTATTTGATTCGCGGCGTGTCCTTTCTCGGCGTTTCGATGCCAAGCTTCTGGGTCGGCTTGCTGCTTCTCTTCGTCTTCGGTTTGAAATTGGGACTGTTCCCGATTTCGGGCGGCGAGGTCACTCTGGAAGGGTTGATTCTTCCGTCTGCAACCCTGGCGATCCTCCTGTCTTCCAAGTATACGAGGCAGGTGCGTATCGCCGTGCTCGAAGAGTTCAGTCAGGATTACGTCATCGGCGCCAAGGCTCGCGGTCTGTCCATGCAGCGCATTCTGTGGCGCCATGTGCTGCCCAATGCGTTTTTGCCGCTCATCACGCTCTTCGGTTTGGCTCTAGGCTGGCTCTTGGGCGGTGTGGCGATCGTCGAGATCGTCTTCGGCTGGCCCGGCATAGGCCGCCTGGCGGTGCGGGCGATCGAGATGCGAGACTATCCGTTGTTGGAGGGATTCGTTCTCTGGACAGCCATCTTCTACATGGTAGTCAACTTCCTTGTGGATCTGTCCTATGTGTATCTTGATCCGCGCCTGAAGAAGGGGGAGAGGCCATGAGCAAGGACGCAAAGCTCCTGCGCTTCTATTCCATATTGGCAGGGTTGATCTTCCTCACAGCGCTTCTCGCGCCCTTCATCTTGACGCAGGATCCCTATGAGTCGTCGATGCAGCAGGCATTTCTGCCGCCTTCCGCCGAGCATTGGTTCGGAACGGATAAACTCGGGCGCGATCTCTTTACGCGCGTGATTTACGGCGCGCGCATATCGGTGTTCATGTCTTTGACGGTCGTCATCCTCATCGCCGGCATCGGCTCTGCCATCGGCGTCGTTGCCGGCTATGTCGGCGGCAAGGTGGATACGATCATCATGCGCCTTGCCGATATGTTCCTCGCCTTTCCGGGCATCGTGCTGGCGATTGCCATTGCGGGCATGATGGGCGGCAGCGTGGTCAATGCCATCCTCGCTCTTGTCGCCGTCGGTTGGACGAAGTATGCACGCCTGGCGCGCAGCATGACGCTGAAGGTGCGCCAGCAAGATTATATCGCGGCGGCTGTGACGAACGGCACGCGTCCCGTGCAGATGTTTTTCCGCCATATCGCGCCCAATATCCTTTCCATCATACTGGTGACGGCAGCCGTCGATATCGGGGCGATGATGATGGAGCTGGCAGGTCTTTCGTTCCTAGGCTTTGGCGCGCAGCCGCCGACGCCGGAATGGGGACTCATGCTCAACGAAGGCAGGCAGGCACTGCAGACGGCGCCGTGGCTCATGCTGTTCCCCGGCGCCGCCATCGTCCTCGTCGTCGCCGTGTTCAATCTGTGGGGAGATGCGCTGCGCGATTGGCTTGATCCAAACAAGGCAAGCTGATGGTTTTACGATGTCTTATGATTTTAGGAGGCTGAAATTTAATGAAAAAGTGGAAGAAGTTGCTTTCTGTTGCCATGGCGGCGTGTTTGTCCGTGGCGGTATTCGCAGGCTGCGGCGGCAAAGAGGCTTCGAAGGATACCTTGCGCGTCGGCGTGACGAACTTCGCGGACTCTCTTGAGCCGACGGAAAATGCTTTCGGCTGGGTCGTCATGCGCTACGGTATGGGCGAGACGCTGACGAAGTTTGATGAGAAGATGAACATCCAGCCGTGGCTCGCAGAGAAATGGACGATCAGCGACGACAAGCTCACGTGGACGTTCAAGATCCGCGACGGCGTGAAGTTCTCGAACGGGAACCCGCTGACGGCAGAGGCTGTCAAGGCCTCCATCGAGCGCGCCTTTGCCAAGAACACGCGCGCCGCGACGTTCTTCAAGTACACGGAGATGAAGGCGGAAGGACAGAATCTCATCATCACGACGGACAAGCCGGCGCCGAGTATGCCCGGCTACCTCGCCGACCCGCTCTTCCTCATCGTCGATGTGTCGGCGGAAAAGGATCGCGACTTTGCAAAGCAGGGACCGATCTGCACGGGGCCTTACGTCTGCGAATCCTTCGTCAAGGAAAAGGCAGTCATGAAGAAGAATCCCAATTACTGGGACGGCGAGGTGCCGTTCGAAACGGTGGAGATTCCTTCGATCGACGATCCGAATACGCGCGCCATGGCGCTCCAGTCCGGTGAAGTGGACATGGCTGTGAACATCGCCCCGGGCGACGTCGGCTTGTTCAACGATACGGGCAAGTATCATGTCGACAAGATTGCCTCGCTGCGCACGGTGCTCGCGCGCATCAATGAAAAGGGCATCCTCGGCGATCCCAAGGTTCGCGCTGCGTTCATCAGCATGTGTGACCGCAAATCGTACAACGAAGTGATCTTGAAGGGCACCTTCATCGAAGGCAAGGCTCCTGTTCCTCCTTCCCTTGATTATGGTTTTGATCAGCTTTCCGACCCTAACCACTACGATATCGAGCGTGCCAAGAAACTGCTTGATGAGGCAGGCTGGAAGGATACGGACGGCGACGGCATCCGCGACAAGGACGGCAAGCCTCTGAGCGTCGACTTCATCATCTACAACAGCCGCGCCGAACTGCCGATCTATGCGGAAGCCGTGCAGGCGGACGGCAAGAAGATCGGTTTCGACGTTAAGGTGAAGACGGTCGACTACAATCTGCTCGACAAGATCGGTATCAACGGAGAGTATGACCTGCTGATTTCCAATATCATCACGGCAAATACGGGCGATCCCGAGATTTATCTCAACTGGTACTGGCGCACGAACAAGGACGGCGACAACCAGCAGAACGGTTCGGGCTACAGCAACCCCGAGTACGATGCAAAGTGCGCGGCTCTTGCTGTCGAGTTTGATCCGGCGAAGCGCCGTCAGCTCATGATCGAGATGCAGCAGATTCTCTTGAACGATGCAGCTGCGCTCTTCCTCGGCTACCCCGAGACGAACATCATCAGCTCGACGAAGATCACGGGTGCGACGATGTATCCGTCCGACTACTATTGGATCACGAACAAGATCCGCCCGGCAAAGTAAGGAGAAAGGAAGAACGATATGCTTCTTGAGGTCAAAAACCTCCATATCCAATATGCCGGCACCGAGATGGTGCATGGCATAAGTTTTTCCCTCGATTCCGGCGAAGTATTGTCACTTGTGGGAGAGAGCGGCAGCGGCAAGACCAGCGTCATACGCGCAGTCTTGGGCTGCCTCCCCCACGAGGGGCACGTGAATGAAGGCGAGATCATTTTTTCCGGCGTGAACATGCTGAAAAATACGCCGAAGATGTGGCGTGACATCAGTGGGCGCAACATCTCGATGATTTTCCAGGACAGCGGCAGCATGATGAATCCCATCCGCACGATCGGCAGCCAGTTTGTCGAGTACATCCTTGAGCACAGCTCGATGGATCCACAGAAGGCGGAAAAAGAGGCGAAGGAAATGCTGGACAAGATGCAGCTTCCGAACCCCGATACCATCATGGACAGCTTTCCCTTTGAGCTTTCAGGCGGCATGCGTCAGCGCGTCGGCGTCGCCATGGCGATGTTCTTTCGTCCGCAGCTCCTCTTGGCAGATGAGCCGACTTCGGCGCTTGATGTTACGACGCAGGCGCAGGTGGTCAAGGAACTGATGAAAATCTGCCGCGAGGACGGCACGGCCATCATCCTCGTCACGCACAATCTCGGCGTTGCCACCTATATGTCGGACAAAATCATGGTCATGCAGAACGGGCACGTCGTGGAAGAAGGAACGTCTGAGGCGATCATCGAAAACCCGCAGGCGAACTACACGAAGGAACTCCTGCATTCCGTGCCGCAGATCGGGGGTATGTCGTATGCCAGTTAAAAACGAAGAAGTCCTGCGCATCGAGCATATCACGAAGCGTTTCCCTACAGCTGACGGCCGTGCGCTCACGGCCTGCGATGATGTGAGTTTCTCCCTGTGCAAGGGGGAAACTCTCGGCATCGTGGGCGAGAGCGGCTGCGGCAAGAGTACGCTGGTCAAGACGCTCATGCAGCTTCATAAGCCGACGGAGGGCAAGATTTTCTTTCAGAACAAGGAAATCACATCTCTTACGGGAGAAGAAGCGCGGCAGAATCGCCGCAACATCCAGATGGTCTTTCAAGACCCCGGTACGGCGTTCAATCCCAAGATGAAGATCAAGGACATCCTTGCCGAACCTTTGCGCAACTTCGGACTTTTGAAGACGAGTGCAGCGGAAAAGGCGAAGGAGCTATTGAACCTCGTCGAACTTCCCGCAGAATTTGCCGAGCGTTATCCCGGCAATATGAGCGGCGGGCAAAGGCAGCGCGTCGGCATCGCACGCGCATTGGCGCTTGAGCCGGAAATCCTCGTCTGCGATGAGGCGACGAGTGCGCTCGACGTCTCCGTACAGGAAAAGGTCGTCGAACTTCTGGCAAAACTGCAGAAGGAGAAGGGCATCTCCATCCTCTTCATCTGCCATGACCTGGCGCTCGTCGCGCTGCTCACGCACCGCGTCGTCGTCATGTATCTAGGCAATGTCGTCGAAATCCTGCGCGCAAAGGATCTGCCCAAGGCGAAGCATCCCTATACGCAGGCCTTGATGAAGTCGGTCTTTCCGCTGCAGCCCAAGGGCAAGGCGGACGTTCAGCTTCTTCGCGGCGAGATTCCGAGCCCACTCGATGTGCCCAAGGGCTGTCCTTTCCAGAATCGCTGTGACAAGTGCATGCCGGTCTGCAAGGAAAAGAAGCCTGCTCGCATGGAACTTTCCGAGGGACATATCGTAGCATGTCACCTTTTTGCAAAAGATCAAGAAGAGACAAAGGGCGCCTGAAACGAATCGTGCAGTTGACGATGATATTCTTAAAAAGAAAAAGATTTTTATTATCGTCTTGTTGCAAGGAAGGCTTTGTTGTATAATTGGCAACGGTAATTATGTGACGAGCTGGAAACAAAGGGGCTTGGGACGATTTATGACATTGACCTCTCACGATCGCAAGTATCTCGCAATCGCTATGCCTGCCGCCATGGAAGGCGTATTCATGAATCTCTTGGGCATGGCGGATCTCGTCATGGTCGGCGCCTTGGGCACGTTGTCCATTGCGGCAATCGGCGTCTTCGAGCAGCCGCGTATGGTGCTTCTGACCGTTGCGCGTTCCTTTGCCTCCGTGGTCGTGCTCTTGGTGGCACGTCATATCGGGGCGGGAAGGCGGCGAGAAGCGGGAGAGGCTCTTCTGCATTCGGTGTTCATCACGATGCCGGTTCTTGCTGTCATGCACCTTGCAGCCTTTCTCTTCGTAGACGATGTGCTACTCCTCATGGGAGCAAAAGAGGAGTATTTCGCTCTTGCGCACAGCTATGCGGCGATTGCCGTTGCGGCAGTCTTCTTTCTGTCCGTGGCGACGCTTCTGCAGGCAGTGCTCATCGGCTTCGGCAATACGGCGCTCGTGCTTGCTGTCAATGTGACGAGCAATGTCATCAATGTCATAGGCAATGCATTCTTGATTTTCGGTCTCGGGCCGTTTCCGGCGCTTGGCGTCGAGGGCGCGGCGATTGCCACGCTCTTAGGCTCGTTGTTTGCTTTCCTTGCGACGCTTGTCGCGCTTTTCCGCTTGGGCATTTTTCGTGGAATGCAGAAGATTTTTCCCGATCTGCCGTTTTTGCGGGAATTCGGCAGTCTCTTTGCCGGGATTTTCGGCGAGATGGGCTGCGAGCGCGTCGGCATGGTGCTCTATTCGCGCATGGCAGTGGAACTCGGTACGATTCCCTTCGCCGTGCACAGCATCTGCATGAATTTCTGCGACCTTTACTATGGCTTTGCTCAAGGCATGGGCAAGGCGAGCATGGTGCTTACCGGCCAGTCCTGCGGCGCACGCCGCGCACATGGCTGGCGCGCCTACCTGCGTGCAGGCATCCGATGGGGGCTGGCATTCTCTCTGCTCGCCGCAGTATTGACGGCAGTTTTCTCAACTTCCATCATCGGTTTCTACGACCGCGATCCTGCGGTCATCACCATGGGAACGCCCATCATGCTCTTCGTGGCGGCAGTGAGTTTCCCCGAGGCCTTGGCGCTGATTTTTGCCGGAATCCTGCGCGGCAGCGGCAAAACGGGGCAGGTGGCGATGTGCTACTTCGTCAGCGTGACCTTCTTGCGCCCGCTCTTCACGGCATTCCTGCTTTACGTGCTCGGCCTCGGCATCTTGGGCGCATGGATTGCGCTCGCCTTTGACCAGTGCTTGCGCGCAGCGGCATCGGGCTTCCTCGTGCGGCGCGTGCGTGTCGCAGAGCTGATGGGCAAGGATTAAGGAAAAATAATCTATTATAGAAGTATTCAGGAGGAATTTCATTCATGAACAAGAAATTTTTAACGGCAGCACTTGCTGCGGCACTTTCCTGCACGACAGTTTCCGCCTTTGCGGCGGCGAATCCCTTCGCCGATGTGCCGAGGGATCATTGGGCCTACGATGCCGTGGCTGAGCTTGCTGATGAAGGCATCATCGAGGGCTATGGCGACGGCACGTATCGCGGCGAAAACGAGATCACGCGCTACGAGATGGCGCAGATGGTCGCCAAGGCGATGGCGAAGGAAGATCAGGCCAATGCACAGCAGAAGGCAATGATTGACCGCCTCGCAGCCGAGTTCTCCGCAGAGCTCAGCAACCTCGGCGTGCGCGTCGCCAACCTTGAAGACCGCATCGACAACGTGAAGTGGGGCGGCGAGATGCGCTACACGGCTAAAAAGACGATGTTCCATGATGGACCGGATTCTTCTATGAACCGTTTGGAACTTCGCTTGAAGCCCGTCGCCACAATCAACGATCACTGGCTCGTGCGCGCTCGAATCGACGGCCGCGCTGATATGAAGACCGATACGGCAGGTTCGATGCAGCTCAAGCAGGCGAATGCTGAAGGTCACTACGGCGCATGGACGATTGAAGCAGGCATGTTTCCTGTGTGGACGGAGCAGGGCGTCATCTTGGATGACAATATCTCCGGCGGACAGGTCACCTATGCGGGCGACAAGGTCACGGCGGTTCTGACGGGAGGCCGTATCGGCAAGGGCAGGTTTGTTGCTCGCTATACGCCTGATGGCTCAGAGATTTATCCTTTCAAATCGACTGGCGACTTCGGCAAGGCGGCGCTGACCTTCCGCCCGAGCAGCAAATTTGACATCACGGGAGAGTACGTCCATATCGGAGGAGTTGATACCGAAAACTATACTCCCGAAACGAAAAGATACGGCAGCAACGATCTCGGCATCTGGGGCGTCGGCGCGAGCTACAAATTTGACAAGAATGTCAAGCTCAGCGGGTACTATGGAGAGAACACGAAGGGCGACCTTGAGAAGAAGTTCAACCGCAACTACAATGCCGAGCTTAGGTACAAGGGTGCTTCGAAGGCTGACCACGGCTCCTTCGGCCTTTACGCCGCCTACCGTCATCTCGGCAACATGAGCGTTGTCGCGCCGACGTTCTCGGGGGCTGAGGCTAGTTGGAAGGGCTGGGAAGTCGGCGGCGAGTACACGTTCGCGAAGAACATCGTCGGCTATGTTGCCTACTTTGACGGCGAGAATATCGTGGACCATGGGCGAGATGTAAAGAAACTCTGGTCCCGCATCCGCTACTTCTTCTGATTCCCATATTGCACAAACAAAAATTCGAGAGGCGATTTTCACCGCCTCTCGAATTTTTTATACGTTTGGAGGAATTACTTGCAGCATATAAGAATCAATGCTATAATAAAATAGTATTTTCGCAAAGTAAAGAACTAAAGAACTCATTGCTTCGATAAAAGGACGGGATGGACATGATCAACGAAAAGCTGCGCAGCGAGTTGAGCGATCAGCTTATGGCGGCAGTCTTGCTCCTGCGCAATACAGAGGAAAGCTATGCTTTTTTTGAGGACATTTGCACGGTCGCCGAGCTCAAGGCGATGGCACAGCGACTCGAAGTGGCGTCCATGCTGCGGCGGGGGAATACATACGATGCGATTGTGGAGCGAACGGGAGCCAGTACGGCGACGATCAGCCGCGTAAAGCGCTGCCTGAATTACGGCGCCGACGGCTACGAACTTGTGCTGGAGAGAATGCGGCAGAAAAAGGACGAAAAAAATAGGCAAGAGGTGGATGAAGATGTCCGAAAATGAATGGATTTTTGGGATTCCCTACGGAACGCGGGATCTCATGCCGCAGGAGGCGCAGGAAAAGCGCCATGTGGAAGCGGCGCTCATGGGGCTTTTCCGTCTCTGGGGCTACGATGAGATCGCGACGCCTGCTATCGAGTACCTTGACACCTTGACGATGGGAAACGGGCGCTGCCTGGAACCGCAGATGTTCAAACTCTTCGCTCAGGACAACAGGACACTGGCGCTGCGCCACGAGATGACGACGCCCATCGCGCGTCTTGTCGCGAGTCGCATGAGGGAGGAATCTCTGCCGCTGAAACTTGCCTATATCAGCAACGTTTTCCGCTCGGAGCAGGCGCAGGCGGGGCGGCAGTGCGAATTCAATCAAGGCGGCGTTGAGCTCATTGGCACAAGCGCCGTCGCGGCTGATGCCGAGGTCATCGCCTTGGCCATCGAAGGCATCCGCTCGGCAGGGCTGCAGGATTTTCAAGTTTGCCTCGGGCAGGTCGACTTCATCGGTGGCATGATGCGCCAGATGCACTTCACCGAGACGCAGCAGGAGCGCGTCACACTTGCCCTGGAGCGGCACGATCTCGTAGAGCTTGCCGCAATCGTGGAGGAAACGGATCTTCCCGCTGCGGCAAAGGAGGGCATGAAGCGAATTCCCACGCTGCACGGAAAGAAGGATGTCCTGTACGAAGCCTACAGCATTGTATTGAACGAGCAAGGGCGAAGGGCGCTCGACAATCTGTCGGAGATTTATCGCCTGTTGCAGGAATACGGCGTCGCCGAATACGTCTCTTTCGATCTCGGTGTGATTCGCGACTTGAATTATTATACGGGGATGGTGTTCGAGGCGTACGCCCCAGGGTTAGGCTATCCTATATGCGGCGGCGGACGCTACGACCAACTGCTTGCGGGCTTCGGCAATCCTTGCCCCGCCACAGGTTTCGCGCTGGGCATCGAGCGCCTGCTTCTTGCAAAGGAGCGTCAGAGTCAAGAGCGAATTCTGCCGTCCAAAGATTGCTACATCGCCTATGCACACGACAAACTGCCCGAGGCGCTGCAAGAGGCAAGGAAACTGCGTGAGCAGGGGAAGACATGCGAAACGGCGTTTCAGGCGCAGGCAGAGCAGAAGGCCGACGAGTACAGAAAATCCAAGGGCTATAAAGAGCTCATCTACATTTCATGAAACAGAGGGTTCTGCAATTCCTCCATGCCCTCACAGCGCATCTGAATGAAAGCGATCATGCTTTTGTGCGCCGGTTTCTTGCCGAAGGGGAGCGTGCACTGTTCTATGCGATGGACGTCATCGATCAGCGTCATGCGCTTCATACGGCATATACGGCATTGGAATTGGCGCACAAAAAAAACGGCGTAGACGAAATTTTTCTCGTACGCATCGCTCTCCTGCACGATGTGGGGCGCGTGAAAGGCGACCTCGGCCTTTGGGGAAAGGTCGCCGTCGTTCTCTTGAACCGCTTTCTGCCGCGCTTTTCGCGCCGTCATGCGACTGTCTCGCGCGATGGCATCTTCGGTTTTTGGCGTCATGCGCTTTACGTCTATTATCATCATGCCGAAATCGGCAGTGAGAAATTGCGTCTCTTGGGATGCAGCAGGGAGGCGTCTGTCGTGCGTCTGCACCATGCTTCGCCCACAGCCGGAGACTCGATGGAACTGCAGTTGCTGCGGCAGGCGGACAGTCTGAATTAGTGAAAGCACTGATAAATTCAGCCGCCCATCTTCACACGTCCGGGTGATCTCGTTTTATCAGCGCTTCCTTAGTGATTCGAGGTGTAATTGATGGATATAAACGGAAAGGACTACTTGACGATTGCTTTTCCGAAGGGCAAGCTTTTCGCTCTGTCCAAAGAGCTTTTTTCCCGCGTCGGCTATACGGCGGAGGGACTGGAAGAGAAATCGCGCAAGCTCATCATTTCCAACGAGGAAAAGAAGATTCGCTTCATCGTCGCGAAGACGGCGGACGTGCCGACGTATGTCGAATACGGTGCGGCGGACATCGGCGTCATAGGCAAGGACGTCCTCGCGGAAGCGGAAAAGGACGTTTATGAAGTCCTCGACCTCGGCTTCGGCAAATGCCATCTGATGATGGCGGTCGATAAAACGCAGAGGAGAGCAAAGCTCGCCGACTATGCGCATACGCGCGTCGCCACGAAGTTTCCTCATATAGCGGAGCAGTTTTTTACAAAAAAAGGCATGCAGATGGAATACATCAAGCTCAATGGATCCATCGAGCTTGGCCCCTTGGTCGGGCTTTCCGAGAGCATCGTGGACATCGTGGAAACGGGCACGACGCTCAAGGAGAACAATCTTGAGGAAATCGCGCACATCATGGATGCGACGGCGCGGCTCATCGTCAATCGCGTGAGCTACAAGCTGAAGTTTGAGCGGATCTACCGCTTGGTCGAAGATTTGCGCAGTGCGTTGGAAAGCGGGGAAGCAAAATCATGAAGATTGTATCGGCGAAAGAGCTCGGTAAAGATAAAATACGGAAGCTCTTGGTGAAGCCGCCCTTCGATGAGGTGCAGCTCAATCCAAAGATTCGCGAGGCGAACCGAAAAATCTTCGGCGCCGATCTCACGGCGGCGGAAGTCGCCGTGCGCATCGTCGAGGACGTGCGCCGTCATGGCGATGAAGCCGTTATCAAGTACACGAAGCTCATCGACGGTACGGAGTTTTCTCCCGAAGATTTTCAAGTATCGGAAGAGGAGTTTGCCGAAGCGGAAAAAAATGCAGACCCGGCAATCGTCGCATCGTTGGAAAGAGCCGCGCACAATGTGCGCAGCTACCACGAAGAACAAAAATCAAATTCATGGCTGACGTACCGTGAAAAAGGCTCGATTCTCGGACAGTCGCTGATTCCGCTCGACCGCGCGGGCATCTATGTGCCGGGCGGCACGGCGGCGTATCCGTCCTCCGTCTTGATGAACGCTGTTCCGGCTGCCGTCGCAGGCGTCGGCGAGATCATCATGATGGTGCCGCCGAAAAACGGCAAGATCAATCCCTATGTGCTTCTCGCGGCGAAGATTGCGGGCGTGTCCAAGGTCTACAAGATCGGCGGCGCACAAGCGATCGCCGCCATGGCCTACGGCACTGCGACGATTCCGCGCGTCGACAAGATCACGGGCCCCGGCAACATCTTCGTTACGCTCGCGAAGAAAGCTGTTTACGGCCATTGTGACATCGACATGCTCGCCGGCCCGAGCGAGATCCTCATCGTCGCCGACGAGACGGCAGATCCCGCCTATACGGCAGCCGATATGCTCAGTCAGGCGGAGCATGACACTCTGGCGTCAAGCATCCTCATCACGACGAGCGCAAAGCTCGCACATGAGGTCGAGGCTCTGCTGGAGGAACAGCTGAAAGGGCTGCCGAGGGAAAATATCGCCAGGGCGTCCATCGAGAACAACGGTCTCATCGTCATCGCCGATGACATCATGGAAGCATTGGAATACGCGAACATTTCCGCGCCTGAGCACATGGAACTTCTGACGAAGCAGCCGTTCGAGCTTCTGCCCTATGTGCGCCATGCGGGAGCCGTTTTCCTCGGCGCATATTCTCCGGAACCCTTGGGCGATTACTTCGCGGGTCCCAACCATGTATTGCCGACGGGCGGCACGGCGAGATTCTATTCCGTGCTCAACGTCGAGACCTTCATGAAGCGCACGAGCATCATTTCCTATACGAAGGACGCCCTGCATGATGTGGAGGCGGACATCATACGTCTGGCGGAGGCGGAGGGGCTGCATGCCCACGCCAATGCCGTGCGTCTGCGCAGCAAGGAGAGGAAGGACTGACATGCGCCAAGCCGAGGTCAAGAGAAAGACAAACGAAACGGAAATCGCGCTTCGCATCGGCCTTGACGGCACAGGCAAGTGCTCCATCAAGACGGGAATCGGTTTTTTCGACCACATGATGACCCTTTTCGCCGTGCATGGACTTTTTGACTTGGAAATCCTTTGTCATGGCGATACTGAGGTGGACGGACATCATTCCGTCGAGGACATCGGCATCGCCTTGGGACAGGCGTTTCGCGAGGCTCTGGGCGACAAGGCGGGCATTGCACGCTACGGGTCGTTCTACTTGCCTATGGATGAAGCGCTCGCCTTCGTGACGCTCGACATCAGCGGCAGGGCATACCTCGTCTACGATGGGGGCGAGATGACGCCCGTCGTCGGCAGCTACGATACGGAGCTGACGGAGGAATTTTTGCGTGCCTTTGCCTTCAATGCCGGCATCACGCTTCATGCCAAGGTGCTCTATGGCAGGAATACGCATCATAAGATCGAAGCGATCTTCAAGGCGCTCGCTCATGCGCTGCGCCTTGCCGTCGCAAAGGATTCGCGCGTCAAAGGCGTGCCGTCGAGCAAGGGTGTTTTATAGGAGGATTTGCATGATTGCGGTCATTGATTACGGCGTAGGAAACCTCTTCAGCGTGGAAAAAGCGCTCCTCCACAGTGGCGCAGAAGTGGAGGTCACGCACGATGCAGAACGAATTGCGGCGGCGGAGAAGCTCGTCCTGCCGGGCGTGGGCGCATTCGGCGACTGCATGAAGCGTCTGGAAGCGACGGGGTTGATCCCTGTGATACGGCATGAGATAGAAGCGGGAAAGCCGCTTCTTGGCATCTGCGTCGGCCTGCAGATCCTTTTCGAAGGCAGCGACGAATCGCCAAACGTTGCAGGACTCGGCATCTTTTCCGGCAAGGTGCGCCGCATCGAGGCGCCCGAGCTGAAGATTCCGCACATGGGATGGAACTCCTTGGATTTTGCGGAACACCATGAGGGGCAGCCGGTCATCGGCCTTTTCCGCGGTATTCGTGCAGGTTCTTACGTCTACTTCGTTCACAGCTATCATGCTGTGCCCGAAGAGCCGCAGATCATCACGGCGCAGGCGATGTACGGCGAATGCCTGACGGCGGCGGTAGCGAAGGACAATGTTCAGGCCGTCCAGTTCCATCCCGAGAAATCGGGAGCGGTCGGCAGCGCGATCCTGAAGAATTTTGTGAATGCTTAGGGGGCGGGAGAATGCTCATCATTCCAGCGATTGATATAAGAAATGGAAAATGCGTGCGCTTGTTCAAGGGGGACTTTGCCCGGGAGACGGTTTTTTCTGATCATCCTGAGGAAATGGCAATGAAGTGGCAGAGCGCCGGCGCACGCTTCCTGCATCTTGTCGACTTGGACGGCGCTCTGGCGAAGAAGCCGATGAATCTCGCTGCGGTAGAGCGCATCCTGGGGAGTGTAGACATCCCTGTTGAACTTGGCGGCGGCATCCGTTCGCTCGAAAATATTGAAGAGGTGCTGGCTCTCGGTGTGAGTCGCGTGATCCTCGGCTCCGTGGCGGTGCAGAATCCCGCGCTTGTGGAAGAGGCCTGCCAGAAGTACGAGGAGCGCATCATCGTTGGTATCGACGCCAAGGACGGCATCGTCGCCGTCGATGGCTGGGGCGTTTCCGGCGAAGTGGAAGCGGGCGAGTTGGCAAAGCGCATGGTCAATGCAGGCGTTCGCACCATCATCTACACCGACATTTCTCGTGACGGAACATTGACGGGCGTGAACGCGGATGCGACGGTCGCTCTCGCCAAGGAGAGCGGCGCGGCGGTCATCGCTTCAGGCGGCGTAAATTCTCTCGATGACATCCGCCGTCTGAAGCGGTTGGAAGCCGATGGCGTCTGCGGCGTGATCGTCGGCAAATCCATCTATACGGGGGCGCTTGACTTGCAGGAAGCCATTGAAATCGCCGGCCAGGAGGGGTAAAATGTATACGAAGCGCATCATTCCCTGCCTCGATGTCAGAAACGGGCGCGTTGTCAAAGGTACGAACTTCGTCGGTCTGCGCGATGCGGGCGATCCCGTCGAACTGGCAGCACGCTATGACAAAGAAGGGGCGGACGAGCTGGTGTTCCTCGACATTACGGCGTCGCACGAGGAGCGATCGACCATCGTCCAAGTGGCCAAGGCCTGTGCCTCCGAGATGTTCATCCCGTTCACCGTCGGCGGCGGCATACGCACGCCCGAGGATATCCGCAGGCTGTTGAAGTCGGGGGCGGACAAGGTGTCCTTCAACACGGCCGCCGTGAAAGATCCCGAGGTTCTGCGCCTCGGCGCGGAGCGGTTTGGCAGGCAGTGCATCGTCCTCGCAATCGACGCGCGAAAGAGCGGCGAGGGGCGCTGGGAGGTCTACATCAACGGCGGCAGGACGCCGACGGGCATGGACTGCCTTGCCTGGGCGAAGAAGGGCGTCGCTTTGGGCGCAGGGGAAATCCTATTGACGAGCATGGATGCTGACGGCACGAAAGATGGCTACGACATCGCGTTGACGCGCGCTGTTTCTGAAAGTGTCCCCGTGCCCGTCATCGCCTCGGGCGGCGCGGGGAAGCTTTCTCATTTTTATGATGTGCTGACGGAAGGGAAGGCGGACGCCGTTCTTGCCGCTTCGGTTTTCCACTATGGCGAATTTACCATAAGGGAAGTCAAGGATTATCTGAAGAATCGTGGAGTGGAGGTCAGATTATGAATACTTCGATTGATATTTCCATGATACATTTTGATGAAAAGGGTCTTGTCCCCGCCATCGTGCAGGAGGAAAACGGCGAGGTTCTCATGCTCGCCTACATGAATGAGGAATCGCTGAAGAAAACTTTGGAAACAGGCTTCACATGGTTCTACAGCCGCTCGCGCAAGAAGCTCTGGCGCAAGGGAGAGACTTCAGGCAATGTGCAGCAAGTCAAGGAAATCTCCTACGACTGCGACGGAGACACGCTTCTCGTGCGCGTGCATCAGGCGGGCGTCGCGTGCCATACGGGCACATATTCGTGCTTCAGCGGACGCAGGCTGGGCAAGGATGAGAAGGGCGTCGCCGTCATCGGCGATGAGCCGCAGACTTCGCTCGCAGAAGTGCTCAATGCCGTTTATCACGTCATCCAGGAGCGGCGCGTTCATCCCGTTGAAGGTTCCTATACGAATTATCTCTTCGACAAGGGGCAGGACAAGATCTTGAAAAAGGTGGGCGAAGAAGCGGCGGAGACCATCATCGCCTCGAAGAATATGGAAAAGAGCGACATCCTCTATGAGATGGGCGATCTCTGGTATCACTGCCTCGTGCTTCTCGCGTTCCACAACATCGTGCCCGATGAACTGTTCGTCGAGCTTATGAACCGCAGGAGCGGCGGCAGCTACCACCAATTCACAGGAAAGGACGGCGTGCGTCCCGATGTGTGAGGGAAAGGGCGATGTCCTGCAGCTGCCCGAGCCTGACCTCCTGCCCGACCGGGAAATCAACTTCCTGGAGCTTATTGAACTTCGCGCAAGCCGCAGGCAGTACACAGCGGAGGCTCTGTCCTTGCAGGAGCTTTCTTATCTCTTATGGTGCACGCAGGGCGTCAAGATGGTCGCAGAAGGAGGACGCACGCTGCGCAATGTCCCATCGGCAGCGGCGCTCCATCCGTTGACAACCCTGTTGTATCTGCAGAATGTAGAAAATGTGCCCACAGACTTTTATCAATTTATGCCTGTGGAACATGCACTGAAGCGTTTGACTCTTTCTGAAGATGCTCCAGAGGAAATGCTCACCGCCTTCGAGCAGCAGGCAATGGTGCGTCAAAGCGCGGCAATCTTCTTCTGGGTCGCAGACATCGTGCGCGGCATTCGCACGTATGGGCGCAAGGTCTACGAGTACATCTATCTCGATGCCGGTCATATCGGGCAGAATCTCTATCTGACGGCTCAGGCGCTGGACTTGGGCGCGTGCGCCGTCGGCCGATTCGATGAGGCGGCGCTGCATCGCTCGCTCCTGCTCGACGGTGAGGAGAAAAAGATCGTACATGCAGCCTGCATCGGCAAGATATGATTTCTATCTTGCCGATGCGGGCTTGCTTTTCGTATGTATCGTAGGATATAATGGAAACCATCATATATCATCTGAAAACGGGAGGCTTCTTTTCGATGAAAAATACGAAACCGATCTATACGATAGGGCATCGCAATCCGGATACGGATTCCATCTGCTCCGCAATCGGCTATGCGCATCTGAAGCAGGCGATGGGCGAGAATGTTGTGCCGGCGCGCGCGGGAAAGGTCAACGAGGAGACGAAATTTGCTCTGAACCACTTCCATGTGGAACAGCCTCTTCTCATCACCGATCTCTATCCGCGCGTGAAGGACATCACGCTCGACTGCAAGACTGTCGTCAAAGAAACGGACAGCTTGCGTCATCTCGGCGAAATCATGCGTGAAAACGATCTGAAGTCGGTTCCCGTCGTCGATAAGGACGAGCGGCTCATCGGCATCGTGACCGTCAGCGACCTCGCGCAGCGCTATTTCAAGGAACTCAGCATGCAGAATCTCGCCGACGCGGGCGTCTCCTTCCGCGATGTGATCCGCGTCATTGACGGTGAGGTCATCGTCAACGGCGATGAGGGCGGCAAGATTCGCGGCAATGTGCGCATCGCCGCGGGTAGCATCAGCATGATTCAGGATGTCGTCAAGGAGCACGACGTCGTCCTCATCGGTGACCGCAGGGACGAGACTTTGATTGACTGCCTGAAGCAGGGAATCGACTGCATGATCGTCACGGGCAACGGCAGGGTGTCGCCGAGCGTCATCGAGGAAGCCGAGGAGCGCCACATGCTCATCATCAACACGCCCTATGACACCTACACTTGTGCGCGGCTCATCAACCAGTGCGTGCCTGTCAAGCGCATCATGCAGGACGAGATTGTCGCCTTCAAGCCGCTCGACCTCCTGAGCGACATCAAGGGAACGATGGAGCAATACAGCTACCGCAATTATCCCGTCGTGGAAAATGGCAAGCTCGTCGGGCTCGTGAGCAAGGACATGCTCATGGTACCGGAGCGCGAGCGCGTCATCTTGGTTGACCACAATGAGCGCGGACAGGCAGTCGAGGGCATCGAGGAAGCGAAGATTCTTGAGATCATCGATCACCACCGTCTCGGCGGCATCCAGACGAGCGAGCCGATCTTCACGCGTCAAGAGCCTGTGGGCTGCACGGCGACGATCGTGGCGAACATGCACTGGCACAGGGATGTCGACATCCCGCCGTCGATCGCAGGCCTGCTCCTCTCGGCGATTCTTTCCGATACGGTGCTCTTCAAGTCGCCGACTTGCACGCCATACGACAAGAAGACGGCGGAACGTCTGGCGGAGATTGCCGGCGTCGATATCATGGAATATGGCATGGCAATGCTCAAGGCGGGTTCGGGCATCGGCAACATGTCGCCCTTGGAAATCACCAAGAACGATATGAAGGAATTCCAGATTGGCGATTACCGCATCATCGTCAGCCAGATTTCCGTCATGGACACGAAGGAAGTCATGGACATCGAGGCGGAAATTGTCAAGAGCATGGCGGACGTCTGCAAGAAGGAAGGCTACGACATGAGCCTCGTCATGGTCACGGACATCATCGCTGAAGGGACGTATCTGCTCTACACGGGATCGCCCAAGACGTTGATCGGCGAGGCGTTCCACAAGGATGCCAGCGGCACGCATATCTATCTGCCCGGCGTCATGTCGCGCAAGAAGCAGATCATCCCGCCCCTTTCGGAAGCCGTCAAATTGATCAAGAAGCAGTGAGAGCTGTAAAAGGCAGGAACGGCTGTTGCAGTATATCTGCGGCAGCCGTTTCCTTTGCTGCAATCAAACATGTATGCTGCTGATGTTTGCGAGGTTGATACAGTGGATATTTTTCAGGGCTTGAATCCCATGCAGCGGGAAGCTGTCGCACATATCGACGGCCCGCTGCTCATCATGGCGGGCGCCGGTTCGGGCAAGACGAAGGTGCTCACCTGCCGCATCGCCAATCTCTTGGCGCACGGCGTGCCGCCCTACGGCATCTTGGCAATCACGTTCACGAACAAGGCGGCGGCAGAGATGCGCGAGCGCGTCGATCGCATGATCGGCGGCTTGGGCAAGGATGTCTGGCTCAGCACATTTCATTCGTTCTGCGCACGCTTTCTGCGGCGCGAGATTGAAGCGGGCGAAGTCTACAAGAAAAATTTCGTCATCTACGATACATCAGATTCCAAGACTGTCATCAAGGCGTGCCTCAAGGAGCTGAATCTCGATGACAAGCAATTTGCTCCCGCAAAGGTGCAGAACGCCATATCGAACGCGAAGAATCTCATGCTCGGCCCGCGCGCCTACGCGCGGCAGGCGGATACGTTCCATGCGAAGAAGATTGCGGAGCTTTTCAGCCTGTATGACAAGAAGCTGCGCGAGAACAACGCCTTGGATTTTGACGATCTCCTGCTGCTCGCCGTCGACCTTCTGGAAAATAACGACGAACTGCGTCAAAAGTATCAGCAGCGTTTCCGCTACATCCTCATCGACGAATATCAGGATACAAACGGCGCACAGTACAGGCTCACGACGCTTCTGGCAGGCAGTCATCACAATCTCTGCGTCGTCGGCGACGCAGATCAGTCCATCTACGGCTGGCGCGGCGCGGACATCAGCAACATCTTGAATTTCGAGAAGGACTTCCCCGAGGCGAAGACGATCAAGCTTGAGCAAAATTATCGCTCGACGAAGAATATCTTGGCCGCAGCCAATGCCGTCATCCGAAACAATGAGAACCGCAAGCCGAAGAAGCTCTGGACGGAAAATGCCGTAGGGGAGAAGATCGCCCTTTATCAGGCGAATGACGAGCGCGACGAGGCAAGATTCGTCGTAGATACCGTGCAGAAGCAGAAGACGCTCTTTTCCGTCGATTATGGCGACATCGCCGTGCTTTACCGCACAAATGCGCAGTCGCGCGTCCTCGAAGAAGCCATGATGGCGGCGGGGATTCCCTATACGATGGTTGGCGGCTTGAAGTTCTACGACCGCATGGAAATCAAGGACATCATTGCCTATTTGCACGTCCTCTACAACCCGTTTGACGCCGTGAGCCTCCTGCGCATCATCAACGTACCCAAGCGCGGCATCGGCGCCTCGACGATCGCCAAGCTCACGAAGTATGCCGCCATGCGTGAAGAATCCCTCTTCGATGTCCTGTCGAGTCCCGAAGCGCTCGAAGCTATGGGATTCAAGACGCGCACGAAGAATCTGCTCGAAGCCTTCGCCGCGCTTCTCTTTGAGCTCATGGGCAAACTTGCCGCTATGCCGCTTTCTTCCTTTATCGAAGCCTTGCTTGACGATACGGGTTATATCAAGGATTTGGAGAAGCAGGATACGCCCGAGGCGCAGACGCGCATCGAGAACTTGCGCGAATTCGTCGGCGTGGCGCGAGAATTTGAAAAGACGGAAGAAGAGCCGACTTTGGAAAATTTCCTCAACCAGATCGCACTCGTCTCCGATGTCGATACGGCGAACATGGAGGACGACCGCGTGACGCTCATGACGCTTCATTCGGCAAAGGGCTTGGAGTTCCCCGTCGTCTTTCTCGTGGGCATGGAGGAGGGAATCTTTCCCCATGCACGCACGCTGCTTGAGCCGAGCGAAATCGAGGAAGAACGCCGCACCTGCTATGTCGGCATCACGCGCGCTGAACGCAAGCTCTACTTGAGCTACGCGCGCTATCGGACGCTTTACGGCAAGGGAAATGTCTATCCGCCGTCGAGATTCCTCGCGGAAATTCCCGAAACGTATTTGGAAAAGGCAAAGGCACAGGCTTTCGGGCGGAGCGCGTTTTTAGAGTCGAGGGGCATGGGGAGGCCGCAGTCCGCCTTTGAGATTCTGCAAAGCTTGCAGCGGACGACAGCTTCTTCTGCATCGCCTTCGCCTGTACCTTCTTCCCCTCGAGAGGTGCGTTCTGCCGCGTCCGCCGCAATTCGCCCGAGCATGGAAGTGGCATGGCGTGCGGGCGACAAGGCTCGCCACGGCAAGTGGGGCGTCGGCACAGTCGTCTCGGTCAAGGGGGAAGGCGAAGAAGTCGAGCTGAAGATCGCCTTCCCGCAAATCGGCATCAAGGGGCTCATGCAGAAGTATGCTCCCATCGAGAAAGTCTGAGGTTCGTATGGATATTCAAGAAGTCAAAAAAGAGCTTGCACAGCTGCGGCGCACGATACGTCACCACAATGTGCGCTACTACAACGACGACAATCCCGAAATCAGCGATTATGAATACGATCAGCTTATGCTGCGGCTCAAGGCGCTGGAAAGGGAATACCCCGAGCTTATCACGGAAAACTCGCCGACGCAGAAGGTCGGCGGTACGGCGAAGCGCACGGCAGGCACGCTCGTGCGCCACGACGTGCCGATGCTTTCGTTGCAGGATGTATTCTCTCGCGAGGAGATAGAAGCTTTCGTGCGCGATATAGAGGCGCGCATGGAAAATCCTGTGTTCGTCGTCGAAGAAAAGATCGACGGACTTTCGCTTGCCCTGCGCTATGAAAACGGGATGCTGAGCCGTGCCATCACGCGCGGCGACGGCGTCGTACAGGGCGAGGACGTCACGGAAAATGCCAAGGTCATCAAAGATGTCGTGCAGAAACTCAAAGAGCCGCTGCCTTACTTCGAGGTGCGCGGCGAAGTCTACATGACGAAGGCGGCATTTGAGGCGGTCAACGAGAGGCGTCAGCTTCTCGGGCTAAAGCTTTTTGCCAATCCGCGCAACTGTGCGGCGGGCACTCTGCGCCAACTCGACAGCCGCATCACGAAGGAGAGGGGGCTGTCCCTCTTCGTGTTCAATCTGCAGGCGGTGCGCGGCAAGGAGTTCCAAACGCATGTCGAAGCCTACGACTTCATGAAACGGCAGGGCATCAAGGTCATTCATGCCTATCACGTCTGCCGTACGGCAGAGGAGGTCTGGGATGCCATCGAGCAGATCGGCGCCTCGCGCGGCGATCTGCCCTACGACATCGACGGCGCTGTCGTCAAACTCAATGATTTTTCGCAAAGGGAGAGCCTCGGCGCGACTTCCAAGGCGCCGCGCTGGGCGATCGCCTATAAATACCCGCCCGAGGAAAAGGAAAGCGTCGTGCGCAGCATCACGCTTTCTGTCGGCCGGACGGGGCGCATCACACCGACGGCGACGTTCGATCCCATCCGTCTTTGCGGTACGACGGTCGAGCGCGCGACGCTGCACAATCAGGATTTCATCGACGATCTCGATGTGCGCGTAGGCGATACCGTCGTCGTCTACAAGTCGGGAGAGATCATTCCGAAGATCAAGGCGGTCGTAAAAGAAAAGCGTCCCGAGGGAACAGAGCCGTTCAAGATCGGCGATCGCTGCCCCGTCTGCGGTGCAAAGGCTGAGAGAGAGGCGGATTCCGCCGACGTCAAGTGCATCAATCAGGCATGTCCGGCGCAGGTGGAGAGCCACATCCTGAATTTTGTGAGCCGCGACGCTATGGACATCAAGGGTTTGGGCGAAAAGAACATCGCCGCCTTGATTGAAAAAGGTTTCCTTCACACGATCGTCGACATCTTCCGCTTGAAGGAGCATCGGGAAGAGCTGATTGCCCAAGGCGTTGTCGGCAAGGAAAAAAACACGGACAAATTGCTTTCGGCAATCGAAGAAGCAAAGAAGAACGAACCGCAGCGTCTTTTGACGGGACTCGGTATCCACGGTATCGGCAAGGCGGCAGCTGCCGCTCTCATGCAACATTTCAAGACCTTGGAGGCTTTAGAAAATGCGTCCGATGAAGCGATTCTCGCGGTGCGTGATATGGGCGAAACGAGCGTCGCCGCCATCCGTTCGTATTTCCAAAACGAAGGCAATGCAAAGATTTGCCGCGAACTGCAGCAGCTCGGCGTCGCGACGGCAGCACAAGAGCGTACGGCACAGGGCGACGAACTGGCCGATATGAGCTTCGTCGTCACGGGCACGCTGCATCATTTCGGGCGCAGGGAAATCACGGAGCTGATCGAGCAGCACGGCGGACGCGTGACAAGTTCCGTGTCCAAGAAGACGGACTGCCTCGTCGCGGGAGAAAACGCCGGCAGCAAGCTGCAAAAGGCGGAGCAACTGGGCGTCCGAATCTTGACGGAGGAGGAGCTTCTGCAGTTGATTGACCATATTTGACATCGCATATTGAAAACACTGGAACAATCGTGTCAGGCTATGCTATAATTGTTTGTTAGTACGAGGTCGAGCGAATGAATCCCAAGCGGAATTTGTTCAAGCTTGACGTAATCTCTGATGGGGGTAGGTTCTTTTGAAATACATGACAGGAAATGAATTGCGCGAAGCGTATTTGCAGTTCTTTGCGGAGAAAAAGGGGCATCTGCGGTTGCCGAGCGCTTCGCTCATCCCTGCAAACGATCCAACGCTCTTGATGATCGGCGCGGGCATGGCGCCGTTCAAACCGTTCTTTACGGGCAAGATGAAACCGCCGCGCACGCGCATCACGACGAGCCAGCGCTGTGTACGTACGGGAGATATTGAGAACGTCGGGCGCACGGCACGTCATCAGACGTATTTTGAAATGCTCGGCAACTTCTCTTTTGGAGACTATTTCAAAAAAGAGGCGATTCCTTGGGCGTGGGAGTTCCTGACGGATGTCTTGGATTTGCCGAAGGAAAAGCTTTGGGTCACGGTCTATCCGAAGGACGATGAAGCAGCCGCCATCTGGCGTGAGCAGCCCGGCTTCCCGCAGGATCATATCGTGAAACTCGATGACAACTTCTGGGAGATCGGCCCCGGCCCTTGCGGTCCTGATTCGGAAATCTACATCGACCTTGGTGAAGAGCGCGGTTGCGGCAGCCCAGACTGTGCTGTCGGCTGTGATTGTGACCGCTACCTCGAAATCTGGAATCTCGTCTTTACGCAGTTCGACCGCACGGAAGACGGTCAGTACAATCCGCTTGAGCACAAGAATATTGATACGGGATGCGGTCTTGAGCGATTGGCTTCCGTGCTGCAGAATAAGAAGACGAACTTCGAGACGGATTTGCTCTTTCCCATCATCGAATACGCCTCGAAAGTATCCGGTGTCGTTTATGGCGAAAATGCGGAGAAGGACGTCTCGCTCAAGGTCATCGCTGACCATGCGCGCAGCATGGCAATCATGATCATGGACGGCATCCTGCCTTCAAACGAGGGACGCGGCTATGTTCTGCGCCGCATCTTGCGTCGTGCTGTGCGCCATGGGCGCATCCTCGGCATTCATGACAAGTTCTTGGAAGGCGCGATTGATGCCGTTGCCGAAATCTACAAGGGTGCAGCGGACTTTGAAGAGCTTGCTGAGAAGAAAGAATACATCAAGAAAGTTATCAGCATTGAGGAGGATCGCTTCGCGGCGACACTCGCACAGGGCATGGAACTCTTGAACGGTCACATCGAGGACTTGAAGCGAGAAGGCAAAAAGGTGCTTCCTGGTGAAATTGGCTTCAAACTCTACGATACGTACGGTTTCCCATGGGAAGTCACCGACGAGATCTTGCATGAAAACGAAATGGAACTTGACAAAGATTCCTTCGAGAAAGCGATGGAGAAGCAGCGCGAACGTGCCCGTGCCGCGCGGCAGGAAAATCAGCGCGTCGCCGTACCCGACCTCTCGGGCATCGATACGTCACATCTCTGTGTCGATGAGAATGCGAAGGAATCGACCGTCGTCGCCATCTGGAAGGACGGCGGTCTCGTCGATGAGCTTGCCGACGGCGAGGAGGCGGGCATCATCTTGCAGTCGACACCTTTCTATGCAGAAGGAGGCGGTCAGGTCGGCGATGCCGGACTTTTGGAGACGGAATTTGGCCGCGTGCAGGTTGCCAACGCCAAGAAACTTCCCGACGGCACGGTTTATCATATCGGTTATGTTGAAGAGGGCATGTTGAAGGTTGGCGACCATGTTTCCATCCAGATTGATTGGATGAAGAAGCTGTCGTCAGCGCGCAACCATACGGCAACGCATCTCCTGCAGGCTGCGTTGAAGCGCGTCGTCGGCGATCAGGTCAATCAGGCTGGCTCCTTGGTCATGCCCGAGCGCCTGCGTTTCGACTTCTCCAATTTCGAGCCTGTGACGGCGCTGCAGTTGCAGGAAGTGGAACGCCTGGTCAATGAGCAGATTCTCATGGCAAAGCCTGTGGAAATCGCGCAGATGGAAATCGACAAGGCGAAGAAACTCGGCGCTATGGCGCTTTTCGGTGAGAAGTACGGCGATGTCGTGCGCGTCGTCTCTGTGCCGGATTTCAGCATAGAGCTCTGCGGCGGCTCGCATGTAAAGAACATCGGCGAGATCGGCATGTTCAAGATCATCAGCGAGACGGGCATCGCTTCTGGCGTGCGCCGCATCGAGGCTTTGACAGGCAAGGCGGCCATCGACTACATGAATGAGAAGGCGGAGACTCTCGCCGCAGCCGCACACGCGTTCAAATGTCGCGATGATGAACTTGTTTCCCATATTGAGAGCGCATTGGCAGAGAACAAGAAACTCAAGCAGGAAATCGCTTCTTTCACGAAAGAACGCGCCATGGGAGATGTCGATATGCTGCTCGCGCAGAAGACGCAGATAAAAGATCTTTCCTTTGCTTCGGGCATCGTTGAAGCCGATAATATCGACGATCTGCGAAAGATTGCCGACATGCTGCTCGATCGTCTGGAAAGCGGCGTGGTCGTGCTTGCCGCCGCGCACGAAGGGAAAGTCAGCCTCGTGGCGAAGGCGAGTGACACAGCTGTGGCAAAGGGCGCTCATGCGGGCAACATGGTCAAGGCGGCAGCTAAAATCGTTGGCGGCGGCGGCGGCGGACGAAAAGAGATGGCGCAGGCAGGCGGCAAAGAACCTGCCAAGATGCCGGAAGCTTTGCAGGAAGCTGAAAAGGTTCTGGCGGAACAACTTGCTTAACACGACTGTATGGTCAAGTCTCGTGCCTGCACACGCTGTTCGCAGTTCCGACGGGAAACTTTCCTTGGAGGGATTCCCATGGCGCAGAGGTGATCTTCGTGGAAATAGATGTTACGAAAAAGGCAATACGATTTTTGCAGTTCAGTCTGCTTGGCCTATTGATGCTCGCTGCCCTCACGATCGGCGGCATCTGGCTCTACCAGCGCTCGCATAATGTTGTGACGCTCGAAGACGCCCAGGTGAAAAGTGCGCTCGTGCCCGCAAAAGCAAAGGCAGATGGCACGATAGCGGAAATTCTGGTCGCCGACGGCGCTCATGTGGAGGCAGGGGACGTCCTCGCGCACATCAAGGTCAATGTCACGGACGAGGATATCGCCCAGTTGCAGCAAAATGTCACGTTAGCGAAACAAAGCTTGGAGAATTTGCAGAAAGGAATCGCTGTCACGCAGCCCGTCGTGAATGAAGCTCCGAGCGCTGCGGTCGATACGGAAGCGGCACGCGCACGCATGGAGCGAATGAACGAGCTCTATGCGATGGGCGCTATCAGCGCCGTGAAACGCGATGAAGCCGAGGCCGCTTACAATGCCGCTGTTGCTTCCAATCAGGCTCGTGCACCTTCATCAAGCTATCGCACCGTCCTGCAGCCCGCTTCGCCGGAACAGATCAAACAAGCAGAACTGTTTTTGAAGCAGGCGGAAATCGCCTTGGCAAAGGCGCAGCAGGATAAAGCGGGAACAGATATCATTGCGCCCGCTTCCGGAACGCTCTATCTAGCCGAAGACATCGCTGCTGAAAGCAAGGTCAGCACGGGGCAAACCTTTGCAAACATCGGCAATGCCAAGGATTTGTGGATTGAAGCCGTTTTGAACGATGATCAGAAAGCGAAGGTGCGCCTAGGGCAATTCGCTTCTTATCGCTTGGGCGGACGCGACATACAGGGTACGGTGCAGGATATAGAGGAACCTGATGCAGACGAGGGAGATGAGACGGTATCTGGCAAAGTCCGTGTGCGCATTTCTGTTCCCGAAGAGGCGGGAGAAGGAATACAACCTGGAATGAAGGTTTCTGTGCGCTTGTCGCCTTGAATGAACGATAGAGAGGACGGATGTATTGCGTATACTATTGACGAATGACGACGGTATAGAAGCTGCCGGAATAGAGGCGCTCGTGCGCGTGCTCTCGCCGCACCATACGGTCGTTGTGGCTGCCCCGGCCTTTGAGCAAAGCGGCATGTCCCATGCAATCACGGTCAAGAAGTACATCCGTCTCGATCGGTATCGCCCTTTGGAAGAGCGATACGGCGTGGCGGCATATCGGATTGAGGGTACGCCGGCGGACTGCGTGAAACTTTACCTTGAAGCGATTTCTTCCGATATATATCCGGAGTATGTAATCTCCGGCATCAATCACGGAGCGAATCTGGGCACGGATGTGCTTTATTCCGGCACAGCCAACGCTGCGATGGAAGCGTATCTGCATGGAATCACAGCGACGGCCGTATCCCTCGACATGAAGTCCGAAATCTCGTATGATACAGCTGCCGGACTTATGGAGGAGAATCTTTTTTCTCTCTTTTACGAAGAGGGAAAAGTGAACTTCTATAATGTAAATTTCCCCAAAAAATTCGGCGAAAATGGTCCGCAGTTCGTATTCACGCAGCTTGGCCGCCGCGATTACATCAATGCATTTCAAAGGATGGAAGATGTGGACGGGAAGGAATGCTATTTTCTCGGCGGGGAGATTCTCGACGAGGGAAACAGCGATGCAACGGACATCGCTGCCGCAGAGCGCGGCTACATCTCCGTCACGCCGCTTCAGACCGATCTGACGGATTACCTCTATTTGGAGAAACTGCTACGCTGAAATTGCCGCTTTGCAGGAAACGATTTTTAGGAGGAGCAACGCACATGGAATCAATGATCAAAGACATCAAACTCGCGCCGTCGGGTCATGACAAAATCAACTGGGTCAAGAACTTCATGCCTGTCATGGAAGCCGTCAACAAGGAATTTTCCGTGACGAAGCCCTTTGCAGGCAAGAAGATCGTTATCACGCTGCATCTTGAAGCAAAGACAGCGTATTTGGCGTTGATCATGAAGAACGCCGGCGCAGAGGTTGCCATCACGGGCAGCAATCCGTTGTCCACGCAGGATGACATCGCGGCAGCGCTCGTCGAAGATGGGCTTCATGTCTTTGCGACGCACGGCTGCACGGACGAAGAGTATGAGGATTACATCGACAAGGCGCTTGACCTTAAGCCTGACATCATCATCGACGACGGCGGCGACCTCGTGAATATTCTGCATACGAAGCGCCGCGAACTTCTGCCGAACATCCTCGGCGGTTCGGAGGAAACGACGACGGGCGTGCATCGTCTGCATTCTCTCGCCCGTGCGGGCAAACTTGAGTTCCCGATGATTGCGGCGAACGACGCCTACTGCAAGTATCTGTTTGACAACCGCTATGGAACGGGGCAGTCAACGTGGGATGGCATCATGCGCACGACGAACCTCTGCATCACGGGCAAAACCGTTGTCATTGCCGGTTACGGCTGGTGCGGCAAAGGCGGCGCCATGCGTGCTCAGGGTCTCGGGGCGAATGTCGTCATCACGGAGGTCGATCCCATCAAGGCGATCGAAGCTGTGTTCGATGGCTTCCGTGTCATGCCTATGGACGAGGCGGCGCGCATTGGCGACATCTTCCTGACCTTGACGGGCGATAAGGATGTCATTCGCAAGCATCACTATGAGGTCATGAAAGACGGCGCTATGATGGCGAACTCCGGTCACTTCGATGTGGAAATCAACATCCCCGAGCTTGAGAAAATCTCCGTATCGCGTCGTACCGTGCGCAAGAATATCGAGGAATTCAAGCAAAAGGACGGCAGGAAGCTATATCTTCTTGCCGAAGGCCGCCTCGTGAACCTCGCAGCAGGCGACGGACATCCGGCGGAGATCATGGATCTCTCCTTCGGCGTACAGTTCTTCTCCGCGCTTCATATTCTCAATCATCATGCAGAACTTGAAAACAAGGTCTACCTGATGCCGAACGAAATCAATACGAAGATTGCCGAACTCAAGCTCAAGGCTTCGGGCGTAGCCATTGACCATCTGACGGACGAGCAGAAGGCCTATCTCGGACTTGCTTGAGAGAGGTGCACGATATGAAAATATTGATTTCCAATGCGCATGTTCTTCATCCGGACGGCAGCGTGCGGGAAGGAAATATCGCAGTCGAGGGAAATAAGATTGCAGCAGTCGGAGAAATCCCCGCTTCGTGGCAGCCGGAGCGAACGATTGACGCAACGGACAGGCTCGCTGTTCCAGGCTTTATCAACGCCCATACGCATGCATCTATGACGCTTCTTCGAAGCTATGCGGACGATATGAAGCTCATGGATTGGCTGCAGCAAAAGATCTGGCCGATCGAGGCGAAGATGCGCAACGAAGACATCTATTGGGGCGCGATGCTCGCCGCTGTCGAGATGATACAGGGAGGCACGACGACCTTTGCCGACATGTACGGGCCTGATATGGAAAAGGTCGCCGAAGTCGTAGAGGAATCAGGGCTTCGTGCCGTTCTTTCGCGCGGTCTGATCGGTGTGGTGCCCGATGCAGACGAAAAGCTTGCAGAAAATGTGACGCTCTTCAAAAATTGGCATCAAAAAGCCGATGGGCGTATCACCGTGATGTTCGGGCCGCACGCGCTCTATACGTGCCCGCCCGATTATCTGCACAAGGTCGCAGAGGCGGCAAAGTCGCTTGGAGCGGAAATCCACATCCACATGTCAGAAACGAATGGCGAGGTGGAGGACTGCCTCAAACAATACGGCAAGCGTCCCTTTGCACACGTCGCCTCCACAGGTCTTTTCGACAACGGCACATTGGCGGCGCACTGCGTGCATCTTGACGACGAAGATATTTCCATCATCAAGAAGTACGGCATCCGTGTCGCGCACAATCCCGGCAGCAACATGAAGCTCGCGAGTGGCATCGCTCCCGTGCAGCGCCTTCTTGCGGAAGGCGTCTGCGTTGCTCTCGGTACGGACGGCGCGTCGAGCAATAACAACCTCGACATGCTTGAGGAAGTCAATCTCGCCGCTATGCTGCACAAGGTGGCGAGCTATGACCCCGAGGCTGTGCCCGCAGGAGAAGCGCTGCGCATGGGGACGGCGTACGGGGCAAAGGCTGTCGGTCTTTCCGATGTAGGGCTCTTGCAAGAGGGCTATAAAGCGGACATCGTCCTCTTCGATATGACGAGTCCCGCATGGGTGCCACGTCACGATCCCGTATCGCTGCTCGTCTATTCTGCCAATGTCTCTTCGGTCGATACGGTCATCGTCGACGGCCGCATTCTCATGGAGAAACGCGAGCTCCTGACGCTTGATGAAGAGCGTATTCTGTTTGAAACGAAGCGCCGCGTCGAGCATCTTCTTGCACATTGATTTATCTGCAGAAGCATATCCTCTGTAGGCAGGTCGTTTTGATTTTTACAGCAGCCCTTCACGGGCTGCTGTGATTTTAGATAGGTGATGTCGTTTTGAAAAAGAAAGGTTCCAATAGCGATAGAGGGAACAGCAAGAGGAGATCCCGCACGAAAAACAAAAAAGAGCCGATGACGACAACTGCACCTAAGGGCAGACGCTATGAGATCATCGGTCTACTTCTTCTTGCCGCAGGCCTCATATCCATCGGGGGACTGCTTGATTGGAACGTTGGTTTCATCGGTCTTTATTTCGCTAAATTCCTTCGGTATCTTTTCGGTTTAGGCGCTTGGGTCGCTTCCGGCGTCATACTGCTCATAGGCACGCAGTATGTGACGAAGCATCGGGGTATTGTTTATTCCACGCACTTTTTCGGCCTCATTGGGCTCTTCGTTTCTTTACTTGCCATCCTCCATCATTTCCTCGTACCTGTAGGGGCGGAAATCCTGCCCGAATATCTGCCGAATGCAGGCGGTCTTCTAGGCGGCGGCCTGCTCTTCTTCATCCGCAAGTTTTTCGGTGCGACGGGAGCCATCATCCTCTTGTGCACGGGTACGGTTGTCGCCATCCTGCTCTCTACGACATGGTCGCTTGCCCTTGGGATGCTGCGCACGAAACGGCAGGCGAAAGCAGGAATCGTCAAAGCGAAGGATACGCTCTCCGTCGCCCAGCAGAAGGTAACACAGGCTGAAAATATCTTTGAAGAACATGTGCGCGGAAGAATCAAAAGCTCGTTTTACAATCAAGATAAAGACGAAGCCTTTGAACAGGCGTTTGCAGCAGAAGCAAAAAATGTCGCTCCGGGAGAAGATGTACAGCCGACATCTTTTCCATCCTTTGCTGCACAGGAAGCATCTGTCACGCCGCAAACGCAGGAGGAAAGAGATTTTCTGACGGCTCTTGAGCCTCCTGCCACAGGGGAAGGGACGGCATCTTTTGCTTTCGGCGAGACATGCGATCAGAACGAATTATTGGTAGAAACAGAACAGGAAGAGGAAGCAGAAAAAGAAAAAACAGCAGAAGAGCTGCCGTCCTTTTCCATTGAATATGCCTCGAATGAAACGGAAGAACAAGCGGAAATCATCGCAGAACCACCGCCAGAAATCCCCGACGACTTTGATGTCGTTCCTTTGCCAAAAGACGTACCCATGGCAATGGAGGTGCAGGACAAGCGCCTCGCCATGATGCAACCGACAGTCTCCACACAGTCCATGACGGCGACCTTGCCGCAGGAAACCCTTGCAGCACCATCCGTGACAACACCGTCGTCTTTGACCATGCCGGCTGCTGTCTCAGAGACAAAGCCGCGTGAAGAAGCGACACAGCCGACGGAAAGGCCGTATGAGCTGCCAAAAGTGGAAGAAATACTCGCATCTGAAGTCAAGAAGAAGAACTTCGCGCTGGAGCGGGAAATTGCCGAAAACGCACAGACTCTGGCGCAGACCTTGGAAAACTTCAAGGTCAAGGCGAAGATCATCAATGCATGCCACGGACCTGCTGTTACGCGCTATGAGCTTGAGCCGGCGCCTGGCGTCAAGGTCAGCAAGATCACAAATCTGGCAGACGATCTGGCTCTGAGTCTTGCGGCATTTTCCGTGCGCATAGAGCCTATACCGGGAAAAGCCGCCATCGGCATCGAGGTGCCGAACAAGGAGCTTGAGGGTATCCGTCTGCGTGAAGTCTTGGAAAAGCCTGCCTTTGCGACGGCCAAGTCGAAACTCACGGTCGGCTTGGGCGTCGATATTGCAGGACAAGGCATCTTTGCCGATCTCGCCAAGATGCCGCATCTTCTCGTCGCCGGCGCCACTGGATCAGGCAAATCGGTCTGCATCAACACGCTCATCACGAGCGTTCTCTTCAAAGCGAGGCCGGATGAAGTGAAGTTCATCCTCATAGATCCCAAGATGGTTGAGCTTTCCAACTACAATGGCATACCACATCTGATGGTTCCCGTTGTCACGGACGCAAAAAAGGCGGCCTCCGTCCTGAATTGGTCGGTGCAGGAGATGGAAAAGCGCTATGCCAAATTTGCCGAGACCGGCGTACGCGATATGGAACGCTTCAATGCGGCAAAACCCGAAGAGAAAATGCCCGCCATCGTCATCATCATTGATGAGCTTGCCGACCTCATGATGGTCGCACCGCACGACGTGGAAGATGCCATCTGCCGCCTTGCACAGAAAGCGCGCGCAGCGGGCATCCATCTCGTGCTTGCAACGCAGCGCCCGTCCGTCGATGTCATCACGGGCATCATCAAGGCGAATATTCCGTCACGCATATCGTTTGCCGTGTCCTCGCAGATTGACTCGCGTACGATTTTGGATATGAGCGGCGCTGAAAAGCTGCTTGGAAAGGGCGATATGCTCTTTTATCCCGTCGGATCGGCAAAACCGCAGCGCGTGCAGGGTGCTTTCGTCAGCGATGAAGAAGTGGAGAGGCTTCTCGACTTCATCCGAGGACAAGGGCAACAGATGGAAGAAAATCAGGAGATTATTGAGTACACGGAAAATGCCGCCATGGAAGCCGATGACGGTAAGAAGGATGCAGCGAAGGAAAAGATTGATGAACTTCTCGGCGATGCGATCGAGCTTGTCATGAGTTCCGGGCAGGCATCGACATCAAGCATACAGAGACGTTTCCGCATCGGCTACACACGCGCCGCCCGCCTGATTGACACGATGGAAGAGATGAAAATCATCGGACCGAGTCTCGGCAGCAAGCCGCGCGAAATCCTTGTATCCTCGGAGGAAGCCGAAGCGGCTTTGAGAAAAATCAGTTAGAGCGCTTTTCTTGTCGACAACAAAGGAAGCACTCATAAATTCAGTCGCCCGTATTCACATATCCGAGCAATTTCATTAAGGAACGCCCCATGGTCGTCGCGTGACCATGGGGCGTTCCTTATTGTCGCAGTAAATCTCGCCGACGGTTGATGATTTCCGCCATGAGCATTTTGCCGCGAATATCGGGGTGAAGGCCGTCTACGGAAAGCTCCGGCGCCATAACAGCATGATTCGCATCATAGAAGTAAGGTTCCAGATCGACGTAATACTTCTGACTGCGAATATAAGCATTGACTCGTGCAAGTTTTTGCTGCCACAGAGGATCAGTATCCGCATGGAATGCGCTGCGGATATTCTTCGGGTTGATGGGCATGAGCGTGAGGAAGATCGGTCGAATGTCGTTCGCCTCACACTTCTTTTTGATAGCGTCGAGATCAGAGATGATTTGTTCGGCGCTGATTTCTTCGGCTCGCAGACTATTCGATCCTGTGAGTATCAAAAGGTTGTAGGGATGGAAATATAGAACGTCTTTCTCAAAACGGAGCATCGACGTATGCGCCGTATCACCGCTTCGCCCAATGTTGACAGTGGGAAAATCAAGGTAGGTTGTAAAACTATACTCAAGGTCAATGGGAGAAAATGACAAAGCTCCGCCACCATGTGTAATGCTGTCGCCGAAAGCGGCGGCAAAAATGCGACTGTTTTTTTCTTTTACGGTAAATTTCTCCACGTCCGAATATGTGCCGATCGTATTGCCATTTGCGTCAATCGCACGCACGCGCCAATAATATTCTCCGGCATAGGGACGCGGGTATTCATCATAACAGCTGAAGGCACCTTCAACCTTTTGCGCCCATTGACGATTTTTGGCAGGCTGCGTATTGTTGTTTTCGTCGGATGCAGGAGGAGTGACCATAAGCTCAACTTCATAATTCTCACAGCCGTTCAGAGGTATCCATTGATAAACGGGATAAACAGGTTCTGTCGCATTTGGCATTTGATCGAAGTTGTTGATCAAGGGTTTCGTTGGCAGCGGTTCATCGGCCTTGATATAAATCGGCTCAGCCTCGGAAAATTCGCCAATCGTTTCATGGTGGAAGCCAAGCGCGCGCACACGCCAATACAAGATGCCCGTCTCGCCATTTACAAAAGGTGTAAGATCGACCTGATAGCCATTTGTAAATATCTGCTTCGTACTGTAAAGATGATTCTTGCGCGACATTGCTGTACCGCCTTCGGCATCGGGCTTGTCCGAGAGAATTTCCAGTTCGTAGCAGACGGCTCCGGGAATGCTGTGCCAGACGAGGAAAGGCTTGCGGCTTGCCGGATGATCTTTCGTGTATTCGAAGATGGGACGCGGCCGCAGCGGCTCTTTGAAATTTGGATTTTCAACAACATTGGAAGGAGGTGTGAGCTGCCCGAACATCCCGAATGCCGTGATGCGGTAATACATGGAAATCGGCGTCGCGGGCATCTCGTAGGAAGCCTTGAAGGTCAACTCAGACTCGAAGGCATGATATTCCGGCTCACCTTCAACAAGTCCCGTCGTCTTGGAAAGCGCTTCGATTCGGTAGAAGCATGGATAGGGAAGCCTTTTCCATGAAATCACGACATGGTCGCCCTTGTTTTCAAAAATTGGGTCGAACGGTATGTTGCGCAGGCCGAGCACATCGGTTTTCTCCGTCAAGAAAATACAGAGAAAGGTAAAGAATAAGATGACGAAGGTAAACAAAAGAAATTTTTTCATAACAGCACCACAAAAAGAAAATAAAGGTTATAATAATAACTAAAGTATTAGTATACCATGTTTTTACTTTGTGGAATAGACAGACGAGAAAAAACTTATGCGTTAAAGGAGATCTGTGATGAAAAGAAAAGGACTTGTTCTCGTGCACACGGGTGAGGGAAAAGGGAAGACGACGGCGGCAATCGGTCTTGCTGTGCGCGCTTGGGGGGATGGCTTTCGCATTCTGATTCTGCAATTTATCAAGGGAAGCTGGAAGTATGGCGAACTTTCCGCGCTCAAGGCTCTTGCCGAAATCGACGGGCGCATAGAAATCCGTCCGACGGGCATAGGATTTACAAGGAACGCTTCTTCAGAAGAAATGGCGGTACACAGGGAAAAAGCTCAGACGGCACTGCAGGAAGCCTTGACAGAAATGACGAGTGGACAATGGGACATGATCATCCTCGATGAAATCAATTATGCCTTGAAATTCGGTTTGCTCGAAGAGCAGGAAGTATTGGAACTTTTATCGCAAAAGCCCACGGATCTTCATCTTGTATTGACGGGGAGGAACGCCTTGCCTGCCATCATCGACTGCGCCGATCTTGTGACGGAAATGAGGCTCATAAAGCATCCGTTTCAGAAGGGCATACGTGCGCAGAAAGGAATTGAGTTCTAAGTCTCGATAAACTTCTTGAATGTAAAGGCGAATTGCGATAAAATCTAGGGTATGTTTCGTGAAGAATTGTGTTTTTTATAGATAGGCGGGATACTTATGAGAAGTGATGTTGTAAAAAAAGGGGCGACGCGCTGTGCGCATCGATCCTTGTTCCATGCGATGGGCTATGGTCCTGAGGATTTGCAGAAGCCGCTGATTGGCATTTGCAACTCATTTAATGAGGTGATTCCCGGGCATATCCACTTGCGTGAGATTGCGGCTGCGGCGAAGCTCGGTGTGGCTGCCGCTGGCGGTACGCCGCTGGAGTTTCCTGCCATCGGTGTTTGCGACGGCATTGCCATGGGGCATACGGGAATGAAGTATTCGCTCGCCAGCCGCGAACTTATCGCCGACTCCATCGAGTCCGTGGCAATGGCATCGGGCTTTGACGGACTCGTGCTCATTCCAAACTGCGACAAAGTCGTGCCCGGCATGTTGATGGCGGCGGCACGCTTGAATATTCCGGCGATCGTCGTCAGCGGCGGACCGATGCTCGCGGGACGCTTCCACGGACAGGATGTCAGTGTCAGCCAGTCTTTTGAAGCGGCGGGCAAATTTGCCGCAGGACTCATCGACGAAAGCGTCATGGAAGAGCTCGAAGAGCAGGCATGTCCAAGCTGCGGTTCCTGTGCCGGACTTTTTACGGCAAACACGATGAACAGTTTGACGGAAGTTCTTGGCATGGGGCTGCCGGGCAATGGCACGATTCCCGCGGCTTATACGGGAGCGCGCAGACTCTTGGCGAAACGTGCCGGCGCCGTCATCATGGAACTCATCAAAAACGATGTGAAGCCGCGTGACATCATGACGCGCGAGGCCTTTGAAAATGCCATCACGGTGGATATGGGCGTGGGAGGCTCTTCGAACACCGTGCTTCACCTGACTGCCATTGCCCATGAGGCTGGTATAGAGCTTCCAGCGCCGCTCTTCGACGAAATCAGCCGCCGCACGCCGTATCTGACGAAGCTCAGTCCAGCAGGGAAGCATCACATGCAGGATCTCAATGAGGCTGGCGGCTTGCCCGCCGTCATGAAGGAGCTTTCGCGCAAGGGACTCATTCATCTCGACGCTTTGACCGTCACGGGCACGGTGGCAGAGCGCATCAAGAATGCGAAGATCGTGCGCCCCGATGTCATCCGCACGGTCGATGACCCTTACCGCAAGCAGGGAGGCCTTGCGATTTTGCAGGGAAATCTGGCACCGGACTACGCTGTTGTCAAAGCGTCAGCTGTGGCTGAAGATATGCTCGTCTATAAGGGAACGGCGAAATGTTTTTCCTCGGAAGAGGCCGGCGTCAACGCCATCATGGCGGGTGAGATTCATGACGGTGATGTCGTCGTCATACGCTACGAAGGCCCGAAGGGAGGCCCCGGCATGCAAGAGATGCTGAATCCGACGGCCGTCATCACAGGCATGGGGCTGAAGGTGGCACTCATCACGGACGGACGTTTCAGTGGGGCGAGCCAGGGAGCCTGCATCGGGCATATCTCGCCTGAAGCCATGGCGGGCGGTCCCATTGCGCTCATTGAGGACGGTGACATCATCTCGATTGACATCCCCAATCGCTCGCTGCGCTTGGAAGTCAGTGATGAGGAACTTGCGCGGCGCAAGGCAGCATGGAAGAAGCCGGAACCGAAGATTAAGACAGGCTACCTCGCTCGCTACGCCAAACTCACGACATCGGCGAGCACGGGCGCTGTTCTGCAATAAGCACGGGAGGCATTCTTGCATATCGTTTTGATTGAGCCGGAGATCCCCGGCAACACGGGAAATATCGCACGTCTTTGCGCTGTCAGTGGCATAGAATTGCATCTCGTCAAACCGTTGGGATTCTCGGTCGAGGACAAGTATCTGAAGCGTGCGGGACTCGACTATTGGCACTTGGTGAAGGTGCATTATCACGAAAATTTCTCCGAGGTTCTGCGTCTTTTTGCTGGCCGGCAATTTTATTACTGCTCAAAAAAAGCGCCTCGATCTTACGACGCCGTATCTTATGCGGAAGATGATCTACTTGTTTTCGGCAAGGAAACTGCGGGAATTCCTGAAACTCTGCTTGAAGAGCACTGGGAAAACTGCATTCGCATTCCCATGCGTCCCGGAGCACGTTCCTTGAATCTTTCGAGCGCCGCTGCCATCGTGGCCTATGAAGCCATGCGCCAGATCGGCTTTCCAGGACTTGACTCTTCTGGGCACTGGCATGAAAGTTGAGGAAAGCGTGATGGGAAAAGTATCTTGTTTACAGTTACGAGAAGAAAACGATTTTGAGATGGGGCTGAATGGATTTGCAAAACAATCAGAAATTTGTTGACGAGATTCGCAGTCGAATGGCACCAGAGCATATCCTCTTAAATGAACCGATGAAGGATCATACGACATTTCGGATCGGCGGGCCGGCGGACTGCTTGATCTTGCCTGCATCCATGGAAGATGTGGCGTTCGTTTTCCAATGTTTGAAAAGACATGACATTCCCTTTGTGATTCTTGGCAATGGATCAAACGTGCTCGTATTGGACAAGGGGATTCGCGGAGCCGTCATCAAGTTTAATTCTCCGATTTCTACCATTCGGAAGAAGAAGAATACACTTACGGCAGGGGCAGGTGCGCTTCTTCGTGATGTATCGGTATTTGCGGCTGAAAACAGTCTTTCCGGCATGGAATTTGCCTGTGGTATACCAGGAAGCATAGGTGGAGCCGTATTTATGAATGCCGGGGCTTACGACGGAGAAATGAAGAACATTGTTTCTGCGGTTCGCGCGATTTCTCCAAAAGGGGAGATCGTGCAGTTTGCGGCAAATGAATTGGATTTCGGCTATCGTCACAGCATATTTCAAGAGAACGGCTGTGCAATCTGTGAGGTTGACCTGACTCTTGCGCCAGGCAATGCAGAGGAAATCAAAGAAAAGATCGCCGGTTTCACCAAGCGCAGGGAAAGCAAACAGCCATTGGAGATGCCAAGTGCCGGCAGCACGTTCAAGCGCCCCGAAGGACACTATGCGGGAACTTTGATTGAACAGACAGGACTCAAGGGCTTCACTGTCGGCGGAGCGCAGGTTTCTGATAAACATGCAGGATTCGTCGTGAACGCAGGAGATGCTACGGCGAAGGATGTGCTGGAGCTTATCCGGCAAGTACAAGACCGTGTCTTTGAAAAGCATCACGTCAAGCTGTTTCCCGAAGTTCGTATCTTGGGGGAAGCGTAACGTAACGTAAATCCGGTTTGCATAGATTTCACTGTTTACATTTCTTTCGATTGATGGTAAAATGACAAGAGTCAATTTAAGTCGTTTGTATGAAGAGTGGGCGTTTGCCCACTCTTTAATCTTATGCACAAGAGCCCGTTTAACACAACGGGCTGCAATATGCGCGGCAAAAGAGGAGGGCTTTTGTGGCAAAACACATAGAAGAGGCCGTTGAGGCTATCGTACAAGAGATCGTTCAGGATTCCAATTTGGAAGTTGTCGATGTCGAATATGTCAAGGAGCGCGACTGGTATTTGCGCGTCTACCTTGATAAAGAAGGCGGCATTGAGATTGACGACTGTCAGAGGGTCAGCGAAACGCTTGAGCAGATTCTTGATGAAAAAGATTTGCTGACGGAGGCGTATATCCTCGAAGTATCATCTCCAGGACTCGACCGCGTCTTGAAAAAAGCGCGCGACTTTGAACGCGAGCAGGGGAAAGCGGTAGATGTGACATTCTATGCGCCTGTCGACGGCAAAAAGACGTGGGTGGGAACGCTTACAGGATATGACCCAGGAAAGAATGCCATCGTGCTGGATGGGGAAAAAGAATTGTCTTTGGAAAAAATAGCACAGGTGCGTCTGCACATAGATTTTTAAGCATTGGGAGGAAGAGCTTTGGCCAGCAGGAAAGAGAAGGTAAAGAAGAAGGATAACGACGGGGACTTTTTGGAAGCCGTACATGCTTTGGGCAAGGAACGGGGCTTGGAAGCCGAGGTGCTTTTCGCCGCAATCGAAGCGGCTCTGAGTTCTGCTTACCTAAAAGACTTCAAGACTGCCGAACAAGTGCGCGTCGCCTTGGATCGCATGACAGGAAAATACCATGTTTATGCAACGAAAACCGTCGTTGAAGAGGTTGAGGACGACGCCCGACAGATTTCTCTTGCAGATGCGCGCGCCATCAATCCCAATTATGAGGTTGATGACAAGATCGAACTGGAGGTGACTCCTGCAACGTTCGGGCGCATCGCAGCACAGACGGCGAAGCAGGTCGTCGTGCAACATATACGCGAAGCGGAACGCGGCATCGTCTATGAGGAATTTTCCAATCGTGACGGCGATATCGTCACGGGTCGTGTGCAGCGCGTAGAAGCAAAGAATGTATTCATCGACCTCGGCAAAACGGAAGCTGTCCTCACAGCGACAGAGCAGATCCCGGGGGAAGAGTACCACCACGGCGATCGCATCAAGGCATATATCATCGAGGTCTGCAAGACGGTCAAAGGGCCGCGGGTGCTCGTATCGAGAACGCATCCAGGGCTTTTGAAGAGGCTTTTTGAGCTTGAAGTTCCCGAGATTCAAGAAGGTGTCGTGGAAATCAAGTCCGTGGCGCGAGAACCGGGCATGCGCTCAAAGATCGCCGTCTATTCCAAGGATGAGAATGTCGATCCCGTAGGCTCCAGCGTCGGTCACAAAGGGATGCGCGTGCAGGCGATCGTCGATGAGCTGAGAAATGAAAAAATTGATATTGTCAAGTGGAATCCCGAGCCTGCAAAGTTCATCGCGAACGCCTTGAGCCCTGCAAAAGTCATTTCCGTGGCAATCAATGAAGAGGCGAAGGAATCGCGTGTCGTGGTGCCCGGCTATCAGCTTTCTCTTGCCATCGGCAAGGAAGGACAGAACGTCCGCTTGGCGGCCAAACTGACAGGCTGGAAAATCGATATCAAAAATGAAGAGCAGGCTGCGGCAGAGACGCTCGATGAGTCCATGAGCGTCATTGAAGTGACAGGCGAGGAATCCTTTACGGCTGAGGGCGACTGACATGAAAGGTCAGAAAAAGATTCCGGAACGCATGTGCTTGGGCTGTCGTACGGTTCATCCGAAAAAGGATATGATTCGTGTCGTCCGAAGCCCGGAAAATGTATATTCCGTAGATATGACAGGCAAAAGCCCTGGACGGGGAGCATATATTTGCCGAAACGAAGAATGTTTCCGCCGTGCGGAAAAGGAGCATGGCTTTGAGCGGGCTTTCAAGAGCAAGATGGAAGCCGCCATATACGAGACGCTGAGAAAAGAAATTTTTCAAGATGAAGCGGCGTCTAAAGAAAGCTGATATCAGCGGGGGTGGATCGATGTCGAAGTATAGAGTTTATGAATTGGCAAAAGAGTTCCATACGGAAAGCAAAGTTGTCCTTGATATTTTAACACGCAATAAATTCCGTGTGGCAAACCATATGAGCAGTGTTGGCGAAGAGGAGCGGGCGGTAGTTGCACGCGCTTTTGCACCTAAGAAGACCGTCTCTGACGCACCGAAGGCGCCTGTGGCGGATGCAGTAAGAAAAGCGTCTCAAAATAAGCCGAGACAGCAAGCCCAAGGCCAACCACAAAAGAACGCGAATGACCGCAAACAGAATCGCAGCAGCAACGGCTCTGCTTCTGCTGCAGCGACGAACCGCCCGCGTCAAGGCAGCGCACCTCAGCAGAAACGCGGACAGGGAGCGGCCTCCTCAAACGGCTCCAACGCAGCGAAGCGACCTTCGCAGGACAAGCGCGGCGGCAATGCCAACCAGCGCAACAACAATGCACAGGGCAACAATCGAAATCGCAGCGGCAATGCCGCAGGTGCCGGCAATGCGAATAATGCGGGCGGTTGGAATAATCGCGGCGGCGCCAACAATCGCGGCAAGTTTGGCAACAAGAACAATCGCGGCCGCAACAACCAACGCCAGAAGCAGCAAGCTCCCAAAGTGGAGATCGCCCATCCGACGCACATCAAGGTTGGCGAGAGCATTGCTGTCAAGGATCTTGCGAGCAAGATGAGCTATACGGCGACCGAAGTCATCAAGAAGCTCATGCTCATGGGCATCATGGCGACGATCAACCAGGAAATCGACTATGAGACGGCAGCGCTCGTTGCCATCGAATTCGGCGTCACTTGTGAGGAATTGCCGCCCGAGACGGATCCAACGGAGATTCCCGAGATCGAGGATGATCCCAAGTCGCTCGTCGTTCGTCCGCCGGTCGTAACCGTCATGGGACATGTCGACCACGGCAAGACGTCGCTCCTCGATGCCATTCGCAAGACATCCGTCTCGACGCACGAGGCGGGCGGCATCACACAACATATTGGTGCATATCAGGTCATGTGCCAAGGGAAGAAGATTGTCTTCCTTGATACGCCTGGCCATGAGGCATTTACTGCCATGCGTGCGCGCGGCGCACAGGTTACGGACATCGCGATCCTCGTCGTCGCCGCAGACGACGGCGTCATGCCGCAGACCGTCGAGGCCATTAACCATGCCAAGTCGGCGGGCGTGCCCATCATCGTCGCGATCAACAAGATCGACAAGCCCGGAGCGAATCCCGAGCATGTGAAGCAGGAGCTGTCCGAGCACGAGCTCATTCCTGAGGACTGGGGCGGCGATACCATCATGGTGCCTGTTTCCGCAAAGCAGAAACAAGGCATAAACGATCTCCTTGAAATGGTTCTCCTTGTCGCTGAGGTCAAGGAACTCAAGGCAAATCCGAATCGTGATGCGCGCGGCGTCATCATTGAAGCGCAGCTTGACAAGGGGCGCGGTCCAGTCGCGACCGTCCTCGTGCAGAACGGTACGCTGCGGATCGGCGATTCCATCATCGCCGGCACGACCTTCGGCAAGGTGCGTGCGATGATCAATGATCGCGGGGAGAATGTGAAGAAAGCGGGGCCGTCCGTCCCCGTAGAAGTACTCGGTCTTTCCGATGTTCCTGAAGCGGGAGACGTGCTCGCATCGCTTGACGAGAAGCTCGCACGCTCCATTGCAAGCAAGCGCATCGAAAAGAAGCGCACCGAGCTCATCCGAAGCAAGAAAGTCTCTTTGGATGACCTCTTCCAGCAGATTCAGGACGGCAACATCAAGGATCTCAACATCGTCATCAAGGCCGATGTGCAGGGTTCTGTGGAAGCATTGGCAAACTCCTTGCTCTCACTCAATAAGAACGACGAAGTGCGCGTCAATATCGTGCATTCCGGCGTCGGCGCCGTCAATGAGTCCGATGTCATGCTCGCTACTGCCTCCAACGCGCTCATCATCGCATTCAACGTGCGTCCTGACGCCAACGCCCGTCGTGTGGCGGATGCGGAAAGCATCGATATCCGTACATATCGCGTCATTTACGATGCATTGAACGATGTCAAGGACGCCATGTCTGGCATGCTCGCACCGAAGTATAAGGAAGTCGTGCAGGGCAAGGTGGAAATCCGCCAGGTCATGAAATTCTCCAAGGCGCTCGTTGCAGGCTCCTATGTCCTCGAAGGAAAGATCACGAATTCCTCGAAGATCCGCATCCTTCGCGACAACATCGTAGCGTTTGACGGCGAGCTCGATTCTTTGCGCCGCTTTAAAGATGATGTGAAAGAAGTTGCGGCCGGCTACGAATGCGGCATTACAATCAAGGATTACCGCGATTTCCAGGAAGGCGATATCATCGAGGCGTATACGATGGAAGAGATTGAGACATCCATCACGGAAGCGAACAAAGAAGCTGCAAAGAGACGCGATCAACAGGAGCAGACGAAGAAGGATTCCCCCGCTGAAAACGATGCTTGAAGGATGTGAGAAGAATTGAGCCAGCTTCGCATAGAAAAGGTGCAGGAACTGATGAAGCAGGAAATCAGTCAGATTATCCTGCAGGAGTTGAAAGATCCGCGCATTGGCTTTGTCACTGTGACGAAAGTGGAGATGACTGGAGACCTTCGAGAAGCGAAGATTTTTGTGAGCATCATGGGAAAAGATGAGGCCTTGAAAGATACCTTGCAGGGACTCAAAAGCTCCTTGGGATTCATTCGGCGAGAAATCGGCAAACGCATACGACTGCGCTTTACGCCGGAGATTTCCTTTGCGCTCGACGATTCTCTTGCCTACAGCTCGCATATTCAAGAACTGTTGATGGGATTGAACAGGAACGACAAGACGGAAGAGTGAGAACTATGCGGATTTCATTAAAAGAAGCCGGCACATTGCTTCAGGAAGCGCAGAACATCGTCATTACGGCGCATGTCAATCCCGATGGAGACGCCATCGGATCGTCCTTGGGTGTCATGCACTATTTGCGCGATCTGGGAAAGCAGGTGCGCGTCGTCATTGATGACGACATCCCGAGGAATTTCGCCTTTCTCAATGCCTGTGATATCATCGAAAAGCCGACGGCTGCTGAAACTGGCGAAAAGGAGCCAATCGACCTGCTGCTCATTCTCGATACGAGCATTGATCGAACAGGTGATGTGATGGAGGCCTTTTCGCCGACGCGGATCCTCAATATCGATCATCATGTCACGAATGCTCTTGCTTGTCCAGCGGTCTATCTCGACGCGGACAGCGCGGCAACGGCAGAAATCATCTATCAGTTGCTGCAGGAAATGAATGCAAAAATCACGAAGGACATCGCTATGGCAGTCTATACGGGACTGGCGACGGATACGGGATTCTTCCGCTTTCCCAATACGACACCCTTCACCATGCGTGCAGCAGCCGACCTTTTGGAACGCGGTGCAGAACCGGGCATCATATCGGAAGCCGTTGAAGCGAAGCCGTTTGTCCGCGTAATCGGCATGGCAAAGGCGCTCGAAGGGGCGGAGCTTCTTTTCGGCGGCAAACTTGCAGGCATCTTTCTCGATCGCGCTGCAGCCGAGTCGCTTGATTCCACAGAAGGCTTGATTGACTCTTTGCGCGTCATCGAGGGCACGGATGTTTCCGTTCTCTTGAAGTGGAAAGAGGACGGTGTTTTCCGCGTCAGCATGCGTTCCAAGAAAACGAACGTCAGCAAGGTAGCTGCGGCATTTTCCGGCGGCGGACACGAGAGAGCGGCCGGCTGTACGCTCAAAATGAATTTTATCGAAGCGAAAAGGACGATTCTCGAAGCGCTTGAGAAAGCGATGGAAACGTGATGGCAGCGGGTTTTCTCAATGTGCTGAAGCCTCCGGGCATGTCCTCGCATGATGTCGTAGGACAGGTTCGCAAAATCTTCCATACGAAGCGTGTGGGGCATGCGGGAACCCTTGATCCGGGCGCCGCAGGCGTCCTGCCCGTCGCTCTTGGCAACGCCGCGCGGCTTGTCGAGTACATGTCTTCAACCGATAAATCTTACCGGCTGGAATTGTTGCTTGGTTTTTCTACAGACACGGGCGATGACAGCGGCAAGATCCTCGAGCGCATGGAAGACTTCACATTGCCGAAACGAGAGGAACTGCTTGCCTCTTTGCAAGGTTTTCTCGGCGTCATCCAACAGCGGCCTCCCGTTTATTCAGCAATTAAGCTGCAAGGGAAAAGGGCGTATCAGCTTGCACGCGAAAATCAGACCGTAGAGATGCCCTTGAGGCAAGTGACGATTCATGCTTTGCGCCTTGTTGCATTCCATGCTTCACGCATCGTTCTCGATATGGACTGCTCAAAAGGCACTTACGTGCGTAGTTTTTGCCGCGATTTTGGCGAAAGCATAAAGATTCTCGCCACAATGGGATTCCTGCTGCGCACGCGCGTCGGCAATTTTCATCTGCATGACGCCTTTTCCTTGGAAGAGCTTGCACGCTCAGGTGAAGCGGCGCTTCTTCCTGCGGAGAAGGCCGTCGAGCATCTGCCGCGCTTCGACATGCCGGAACATCGCATCACGGCTTTCGTCAACGGACTCTCGACGGGCAACATAGATTTCGATGCCAAGGAAAGTATCCTGCGTGTCTATGGGAGAAACCGCTTCCTTGGCATGGGACGCTATGAAGCAGCCAAACGAGAGGTTTATCCGCTCAAGGTCTTTCGAGAGATGTCGGATTGAAGGCGTTTTGATTACAGGGAGTTTAATCCATGCTGCGATTTTCAAAAATCAAACATCTATCCGATTCCTACCAAGGAATCGTCATTGCACTGGGAACTTTTGACGGCGTCCATATCGGACATCAAAGCATATTGCAAAGAGCGAGGGAACTTGCAGCCGACATCCATGGCATCAGTATGGCGTTTACTTTCCAAGAACATCCGCTCTCTGTCATTTTCCCTGAGCGCGCTCCAAAGATGATTCGCAATACGGCGTCAAAGGAAGCAATTATAGAAAAACTCGGTGTGGATATCCTCATGAATGTTCCTTTTACGAAGAATTTCGCAGCTATATCAGCTACAGGTTTCCTCAAACTGCTGCAGGAGAATTTTTCCCCTGCTTATGTCGTCGTGGGCGCGAATTACACCTTCGGCTTCCAAGGAACAGGTGATTCTGCATTCTTGCAGCAGCGGGGGGAAGAATTTGGCTTCGTATCCCGTATTGGAAATTCCGTGCTGCGTGATGGGAAGATGGTAAGCAGCACTCGAATCCGCTCCTTGATTGCAGAGGGAAATCTTGATCTCGTCAATCAATATTTAAAGTGGCCGCTTGACTATACAGGCATTGTTACTTACGGAGAGCAGCGCGGGCGCAAGCTTGGCTTCCCGACCGCCAATATTGCCTTGGACGATTCTTATGCGCTTTTGCCGAACGGCGTCTATGCTGTCCGCGTGCATTTCAACGATGCTGTTTATCCGGGCGTCGCCAATATCGGCTCAAATCCTACCTTTGAAGAAGTGGAGCGTCGTTTGGAAGTTCACCTTATGCAATTTAACGGCAATCTTTATGGCCAGGAAATCTGCGTGGACTTCTTGGGAAAACTCCGTGACGAAAAGAAATTTCCCGATGTAGACGTGCTGGTGGCACAAATTCATCGCGACATCGAACAGGCGCAGCATTTTTGGGATATGCCCGTTCATGTGGGAGGTATGCCGTATGTCGAAAAAAAAGGTTGATATTTTAGGCGTACATGTCGATTCACTGACGATGGGCGAGGCAGTCAAAAGGATTCAAACCTTTATCGAAGAAAGAAAATCCGTCCTCATCGCTACGGCGAATGCAGAAATGCTCATGCGAGCAACGTATGATTGTGAGCTAAAAAACATCTTGAACGATGCTGCTCTCGTCGTCCCCGACGGTGCAGGAACGGTTTGGGCTGCACACCATCTCGGGCATCTCATGCCGGAACGTGTCGCAGGCTACGATCTTGCCCAAGAACTCATGCGCAAAGCTCCTCAGAAGAGGTATCGTCTGTTCTTCTTCGGCGCTGCTCCGGGCGTTGCAGAAAAGGCAAAGACGAAAGCGGAAAAACTCTATCCGGGCATTGAAATTGTCGGTGTTCGGAACGGCTTTTTCTCCTCAGATGACGAGCCTCAAATTCTGCGTGAGATTCAGGAGGCGAAGCCTGACATACTGCTCGTCGCATTGGGCGTTCCGAAGCAGGAGAAGTGGCTTGCCGCACATTTGCACGAACTTGCCGTTCCTGTATCCATGGGCGTCGGCGGCACTTTCGACGTTATGGCAGGCGTCATGAAGCGTGCGCCGCACTGGATGCAGAAAGCGAAGCTCGAATGGCTTTTTCGCGGGGCTATGCAGCCGAAGAGAGCGGGGCGGCTCATGGCATTGCCGCGCTTCGTATTCAAGGTCATGGCATACAAAAAGAGTGGACAAAGAAAGGGCGCTCGTCTATAATTAGTAAAAGAAGTTTTCTGATATGCTGAATCTGCAGAGATGCTGAGTATCTGCAGATTCTTGTGTTGCATAGATATTGTATGGAGGTAATGCCTATGTCGATATTCCCGGTTGTTCGCGAGGGATATGTCTTCATCCTCAGTGCCCTCGTTCTCGGAGGGATTCTCGGATTGGCAGTGCATCCGTATCTTGCAATACCGCTTGTCGTTCTTGCTTTTTACTTTGCTTACTTTTTCCGCAATCCGAAGAGGGAGATTCCCTCGGATCCCCTTGCCATCGTTTCCCCGGCAGATGGAACCGTACAGGAGGTCGTCTCGCTTGATGACGATGATTTTCTCAAGCAGCGGTGTAAAAAGGTCGTCATTTTCCTCTCCGTATTTGACGTTCATGTGAACCGCAGTCCCATCGAAGGCGAAATCAAGATTCAAAAATATGTTTGCGGCCGATTCAAACCAGCTTACAAAGATTCCGTGGGATTTGAAAATGAGCGCCATATGATCGGCATAGAAAATCCGCGTCTGCGCGTAACGGTCACGCAGATTGCCGGTATCTTGGCGCGGCGTATCGTTTCTTGGGTCACGCTGGACGATGTACTGGAAAAAGGCGAACTGTACGGATTGATCCGCTTCGGTTCGTGCACGGAACTCGTCGTGCCCGAAGAAGTGGAGATTTTTGTAAAGAAAGGCGACAAAGTGGTCGGCGGCGAAACCGTGATCGGGAGGCTCAGTGAGACATGTATAAAAGCTTGATTCCCAATTTATTGACTTCAGCCAATCTGGTACTAGGGTTTTGCTCGATTCTTTCCACATACAACGCCAATTATACTTGGAGCACCGTATTTATCCTGCTCGCACTTGTCGCCGACGGCTTGGATGGAAGGGCGGCACGCTTCTTCGGCGTGAGCAGTGAGATTGGCAAGGAGATGGACTCTCTATGTGACCTCGTTTCTTTCGGCGTCGCGCCGGCTTTTCTCGCCTATACCTACTGTCTCAAGGATTTCGATTACTTTGGCTGGGCGGTTGCCATTGCCTTCGCTCTTTGCGGCGCTTGGCGCTTGGCTCGTTTCAATGTGAATGTCGCCGTCGTGCACGGTTTCTTCATGGGGCTTGCAATTCCAGCGGGAGGCTGCCTCGTTGCAACGGCCATCTGGTTTTTCCGTTCCATTGGCATGGAGACGTCATCCCTTGAGCCTGCATTTCCTCTCGTGATGATCGTTGTCGCCTACTTGATGATCAGTGAGGTGCACTATCCGGACTTCAAGGGGAAGGGAGAAAAGATCTTTCTTGCCTCAAAAATTTTCGCCGTACTCTTTTTTGCCGCGATCCTTTTCCTCGGACGCGAAGCAATCGTGAGTGCTGTTCTCTTTGCCGTTTTCAGCACATACTCTGTCTTTGGTCTTTTCAATTTCAGCTTGTCGCTGCTTTTTCGGAAATAAGACATCATTTGTCGCGAAATAAAGGGGAAAGACTTTTATGAATCATGTGTTTGACATCGTGATGGTTCCTTTGCAGGTCATCATACTCTTGTTCACACTGTACTACTTTTTCATCGGTTTCTGCGGCATGTGGCGCAGAAAGGAAAACAAGATCCTGACGCCGAAAAAAACCTTCGCCGTCATTATCGCCGCGCACAACGAAAGTGCTGTCATAGGGCAGCTGCTGCAAAATTTACAATCGTTGGATTATCCAAAGACACTTTACGATGTCTTTGTCATCGCCGACAACTGCGACGACAACACGGCAGAAATTGCACGCGGTTACGGCAGCATCGTCTGTGAAAGGACGCATCCGACGAAAAAGAGCAAGGGCTTCGCCATGGAATGGATGTTCGAGCGCCTCTTCAAGATGGAAAAGAAATACGATGCCGTCGTCGTTTTTGATGCGGACAATCTCGTACACCCACGCTTCCTTATGGAAATGAACAACCGACTTTGCAAGGGTGATCGCATCATTCAAGGATACCTTGATGCCAAAAATCCTTACGATACATGGGTGGCGGGGACCTTCGCCATCGCTTTCTGGGTCATCGACCATATCAGCCATTTGGCAAAGACGAACATCGGGCTTTCCGCTGTGCTCGGCGGTACGGGCATGTGCATTACGACGGACGTCCTTGAACGCTACGGTTGGCGTGCCACATGCCTGACGGAAGACATGGAATTTACGATGAAGTCCTTGGCGGAAGGAATCAAGACGACATGGGCGCACGATGCCATTGTGTACGATGAAAAGCCGCTGACATTCATGCAGTCATGGCGACAGCGCAAACGTTGGGCACAAGGACAATTCGACGTGGCGCATCGCTATATTCCGAAGATGCTGCGAGAGGGGATCAAGCGTCGTGACATACGCATCTTGGATGGTTGTCTCTACCTCCTGCAGCCACACTTCTTGATGATCTCCACCTTCTTCATCGTTATCAGCTACATACAATCAGCATTTCCGCCGTTCTACACGAACATCTACAATATCATTCCTTCCCAGCTCATGACGGCGATCATGCTCGGTCAATACATCTTGCCCATGATCATTCTTCTCAAGATTCAAGTCAAATGGAAGGCTTGGTTCTACATGCTGCTTTACCCCGTATTCATCTATTCGTGGGTACCCATCATCTTCCTCGGTTTCATCCATAGAAACGAACATGAATGGAGTCATACGCAACATACGCGAGCCATGAGTTACGACGACATCGTCGGTAACGTAAAGAATACGACGATGGGACGAGACGTATCCAATCAATAAGCATTGGCAGGCTGCCGCAATCTCTGCGGCAGCCTGTTTTCCAAGGAGCGATTTTTATGTTTGAAATCAAGGTCGAAGAAGAATTTGAAGCTGCACACCGCATCGTGAATTATCCAGGAAAATGTGACCGCCTACACGGACACAACTGGAAGGTAGAACTGAAGATTTCCGGCAGCAGATTGGATGAATTGGGGATGCTCATAGACTTCAAGGCGGCGAAAGCAATGCTCCAAGAAGTCGTCAATTCACTCGATCACCGCTTCTTGAATGAACTCGCACCTTTTTCAGAAATCAATCCAACGGCAGAGAATATCGCGCGATATATCTACCAAGAGCTAAAGCAGCGTGAAATATTTTGCAACGACTCCGTGCATCTCACTGCCGTCTGTGTCTGGGAGTCGCCGCGCGCTTGCGTGACATACACCGAGGACTGAACGTATGGAAGAGAACATCCTCGAAATATTTTCCTCCATACAGGGAGAAGGAAAGTACATCGGTGCCCGGCAAGTATTTTTGCGCTTTGCGGGCTGCAATATCAAATGCAGCTTCTGCGATACTGCATTTCAGCCTGCCCGTTCCTGTCGAGTGGAAGCGATTCCAGGATGCGGCGAGTATGAAGAATTGCCCAATCCATTGTCCGTTCAGGAAGTTGCGGCAAGAATCCGCGCCTTCGTAGTGCCGGTGCGTCATCATTCCATCAGTTTGACAGGCGGGGAGCCGCTTCTTCATGCCGCCTTCATCCGTGCGCTTGCTTCTGAGGTAAATGTGCCGTTCTTCCTCGAAACGAACGGCACGCTCTATGAAGAGATGGCAAGCATTCTCGACATAACTTCCTACATCAGCATGGATATCAAATTGCCTAGCGTCACGGGAAAGTCTCTATGGGAAGAGCATCGTCGCTTTCTGCGGCTGCTGCACAATCATGACACCTATGTAAAGATCGTTGTCGCAGAAAATACGGAAGAAGATGAGTTTCAAGAGGCGGTGCATCTCGTCGCGCACATCGCACCGCAGATCCTCTTCATAATACAGCCTGCAACACCGTTTGGCGGCGTGCATGCGCCAACGGCAAAAAAACTTCTGCATCTGCAAGCGGAAGCCGCCGAACATCTGGCAAATGTCCGCGTCATCCCGCAGGCTCATCGCATGATGGGGTTGCTCTGACCGCGAGATTTTTCCACCTGTACTCATTTTTCAGGTACAGGATTTTTCTTGTATGTACGGTACGTTTCCAACATTTCATCTCGCGTCTGTATGCGCGGCCACAATTCTCCGACGGCATTTTCGCGCATGGAAGCAGCTAAATGATGGTAGATTTGCGGATCCTTTTTCTCCCATGAAGAAATCAGCTCTTTGACCTCCTGACGCATCGTCGTTCCATCGAGCGGACATGGAGCGGGGATGGGGCTGAACCCGTGAACAGCAATCGCATCACGAATTTCCGATTCACGGAAATAGACGAGCGGACGAATGACTGTGATGCCGGAGCGATCAAGATACGTTTTGGGCGTAAATGTATGAATTTGGCCCGAATACAAGATTCCCATGAGCAATGTTTCCACCGCATCATCGTTGTGATGCGCATAAGCCACCTTGTTGCATCCATGTTCCTGCGCATAGCGATTGATTGCGCCGCGCCGAAAAAATGCGCAGGTAAAACAAGGATTTTTTTCCGGCGTCTCCTCAATGGTGCCAGCTATATTCACCGAAACGGCTTCAAAGGGAATGGAGATCTCCTCGCAAAATGAAGCGATGCGCGCAACAGGAAAATCTTCCGTAAATTGCGGATCGATCGTCAAGGCGCAAAGAGAAAATTTCTTCTTCATACGTTTCTGCAGGATGGCTAACGCATACGCAAGAAATATGCTGTCCTTGCCTCCGGAAATCCCAATCAAGATGCGATCTCCGTCTTCGATCAGCTGAAACTCGACGACAGCTCGCATAAGTTTGCTGAAATAAAGCTGCGGGATATTATTCACGATAGGTCTCCCATCTTTTCTAAGAGTTTTATTTACTTCCGATAAGTATAAATTATCGGAAGTAAACGCACGGTGTAGCAAATCTGCTTTTATACTACTTAGTATTCTAAAACTTCCACCCATCATCGCAGACAAGACAAAAGCAGCCTCCTTTGCGGAGGCTGCTTTTTCTGCTTATTGTCCGCCGTTTACTTTACCACCATGACGGGAACCTTCGACTCTTCGACGACCTTCTGGCTGACACTGCCGATCAAAGCGCCCTTGAAGAGACCGAGACCGCGGCTGCCCATGATGATCATGTCGCTCTTTTCCGAGTCGGCAATCTTCAGGATCGCCTTCGGCACGTTGCCCGTCTCGACATGCCGCGTCGCCTTCATGTTCTCGGGGATCTTCTCCCAGATGCGGTCGAAGACGAGATGGCTCGGAATATCCTTGTTGATGTTGCTCGCCACATAGACGAAATCGAGACTTGCATTGCACTTCTCCGCAAAGGCGATCGCCTCATCCACAGCCTTGCAGCCGTTGACAGAACCATCGACCGGCACGAGAATTTTGTTGATGCTGCCCATATAAAACACCTCCAAGCGAACTTTTTTCCTCTGTTGTCTACTTCTATATCAAAGCGAAAATTCCTTTTATCTTTTGGTATTTTTCTGAAAAATTTTCCGATATTTTCTTGCACCGTAAAAAAAGCCGTCGCTGGAATGCGCGATGATTCCAACGACAGCTCTTCTCCTGCACTTCGTTCAATTCTTTTTCTCCAAAGAAGGCGCACCCTTTCGCAGGATTCCCACGGCAAGCTCAGCGTTTTGAAACGCGCGTCTCCTCAGCTCTTTCAGGAGGGCGGCATTTTTCTCGCAAAGCGTATCGCGCCTCTGCCACTTGCGCCGCACTTCCGCCATGAGTTCATCTGCCGTGATGGTCTCAAGTTTCGCGGCGGGCGTCTCACCGATGGAGTCAAGGAAACGATCGATCTTCGGATCGTACGATACGCCGACGAGCGGCACGCCCATGACGCCCGCAAAAATCAAGGCATGAAGGCGAATCGCGATGAGCAAATCCATATTGCCGACGAGTGAAAGAAGCTCCGCTGTCGAAAACTCGCCGTCGAGAACGATGGCTTCCTGCTTCATCATCGCAGCGATCGTCTCCGCCGTCTTGACATCCTCGGGATACTGCATGGGCAGAAAGACGAGATTCGCACCAAGCTCGACGGCGATGCGGTCGGCCGCCTCAGCGAAGGCTTCCTTGTAGCGCTGCCAGCCCTTCCACTCGCGCACAGATATGCCGACGAGCGGCTTGTCGTCCGTCACGCCGTTCCACTGCAAGACCTGCCACCCCATATCTTTCGCAACGGGATTGATGGCGAGCACCGGATCAGCAGTTTCGACGATTTTAGGACGATGAATGCCCATGGCCGCAAGCTCTGCCAAAGAGCCGTGGTCGCGCACGGTGATGAGGCGCACGCCGTTGCCGATGAGCCGCATCATCGTGCGCGCCCAGAAGCCCTCGATCGGGCCGATGCCCTGCGCGTAGAGCATGACGGGCCTTCGGGCGAGAAAGGCAAGGACGATGATCGCCATGTAGTAATAGAGACTGCGGCGACTCGTGACATTCTGCAGCAGACTGCCGCCGCCCGACACGAGGAGGTCGGAAGCGCGCAAAGCCTTCCATATATCGGAAAACGAGAGCCATGAAACAGCCTCAACACCGTGGCGGCGTTTCGTATCCGGAGGGTTCGCTGAGATCACCGTGATATTCGTTTGCGGGTCCAGTTCGGATAGAACCTCGATCATCGCGGCGAGCATGGCTTCGTCACCGGCGTTTTTCGAGCCGTAATATCCGGATACTACGATGTTGCTCATTCCTTTGAGAAACGCTCCTTTGCCGAAGATAGTATCATTTGCGCGAGGTGCACGAGCACCATGAGAGCTGCGCCGATGCCGCAGCCGAGGACGATGCCGCCGATGCCGCGCACAAAGGACATGTAAACGGGCGTGCGCATATGTGCAAAGGTCTCGACCATCGATCCCTGACCGATCGTCGCTACGAGCACGAGCGCAAAGAGCAGCATTGTCGGCCACTTGCGGCACCACGCGAGGACGGCGAGCATGAAAGCCGGATGGCCGATCATCAGCTCCTTCGAGCGCGGCCGCGCATAGAACGCCTGCTCCAGGATTGCACGGAACTTCAGCTCAAGCCCCGAGACGGGCATGCCCGACGTATGACCGGAACGTGCGACGAATACGACGGCGGCAAGAGCCACGAGCACGAAAATGAGAAGGGATTTGAGTTTCACGGGCATATCGAGAATCTGGCGAAGCTGCGTGAGAGCGCCCTGTTCCTCCGCCATTCTGCCATCGAAGACGTCGTAGCGCGTCAAAAACGCGATGGCGACGAGGACGATGGGTAGGACAAACGTCAGCTTGATGCCGCGGAAGATGTTGAACTCAAGGAAGTACTCGACATCAGCGAGCGCCCCCGACAGATATGCAGCTCCGACATAGGAGAGCGCCCCTGTCACAAAAAGGGCGACGGCAGCCGTTCCGATGATGCGCCAGAGCGGCGCTTTCGTATCGGGCTCCATGGTGCGAATGCGGTCGAGCTGCCATATCACGGCGAGCGCGGGAAAGAGGTTCGCGCTCAAAAACGCCGCGAGAAGTCGCATCTTCGCGCCGCTGCCCATGAGGATCGGCGCGGCAAAGACGAACGCCAACAGAGCAAAGAGTGCGTAGAGCGTCCTCGGCTGCAGACGGTGCGTGATCAGTGAGAGGTAGAGCACGACAGCCGCCGCCACGCCGAGCATCAGCACGGCACGCAGAGGACGCGGCGCATACCAGTTTTCAAACGTCCCCGCAGGACCAAGCGTGAAGCCATGTGACTCTACGGCTTCTGCCGTCGCCTTGATATAGTGCATGTTCGTCTCGAAGAGCGTCATGCCGGGCGCAGGCTTCTCGTAGATGCGCAGGAGGTTGATGCGAATGTTGCGCTCCATGTCCGTGTTCGCCCAACGCTCGACCGCCGTCTCGATCTTGAGCTTCGGCTGCTCGTCCTTCGGGATGGTGTAAAGACGCGCGACATGGTCGTAGCCGACGCCCTTGGAGATCTCGGAAAGCCCGTCCTGCTTATAGAACTGCAGCTGCGTCGTATCTTCGATGAGTCCGAGGACGAGATTGCGCTCCTTGAAGCGATCGATCGTCGTCTGCAGCGACTTCGGAGCGCCGAGCATCTGCGAGCCGGAGAATACGACTTCCGAGATGCGGTAGTCTTCCAGACGGCGGAACACGGCATCGACATCGTCGGGCGTGCAGCCCAGATAATTCGTCGGACGTGCGAGCACGAAGAAGCCGGCGTCATTGACCGCCTGCATCTCGTCCGTCGGCATACCGAGATCCATCTTGAGGAAGGTTTCGTAATTCGCCTTGACGACGAGGATTTCCACGCCGTTGACTGCGACGGCGTTCACACGAGCAGCGCCCAGGCGGCGCAGCAAGTCCTCCTTGACCTCCTTGTAGGTACGCGCATCATGCCCGACGACACAGACGTCAGATCCCTTGATCGTACCGTTCTCGATGAGGGTGCGCCACGCGGGATCGGTCAAGATCCCCGCATGGTAATTGGCTACGAGTTCACTTCCCGCGAGCGCCGTCACCTTTCCATTTGCATTGAGCTTCTTGAAGGTCGTCTCGTAGACGGCGAGCGACGTGATGCCCGCTTCCTTCGCCGCCTGCAGCACTTCAGGGACAGGTTTCCCCTCCTGCTCGGCAAGCTGCACGAGATCTTCGTAGTCAATGGCGAGATCGACCTGCTTGTTGACCTCCTCCGCACGCCAGCGTGCGACGTCGATGAGGAGCGCCGCGACAAGGCCGACGAAGATGAAGGCGATGAGCACCTTGTTGTATTGAAATTGCTTCATGTATCCTACTCCTCATTCCCTCCGGCAGAGAGGCGCACGACGATGGCGCCCTTCCTGTGTTCGACGCTCTCGATTCGCGTCTTCAAAGGCAATGCATCGAGCTTCGCGATCTGAATGTCGCCGAAAATGTCGCCGAGATTTGCCTTGCCGATCAAGGCGTTTTTGATGTCGAGCCGCGTCATGTGAAAGTACAGCGCCTGCGCGTCCTCGACGATCTTCCCTTCGAGCACGACATCCGCCATGCGCCCGAAGATCTTCACTTCCGCTGTCGCATGCACGCCATCTTCGTCAATCGTCACCTTGATGTTGTCAAGCTTGTCGATGCGCTTCGCCAAAAGATTGCGCAGAGCATCCTCGGAAACGACGCCCGTGAGTTTCAAATCCTTGGCAGAAATGAGATGCACGCGGTGATCGAGGAAAAGATCTCGCGACGAAAAATTCACGCCGCTTCCTGTCAGCTGCACGCGCTCCATGCGCAAATCGCCGATGCGAAGCCCCTTCGCATCAATCTTGAGAGTGTCGATCTGTCCCAAGAGGAACAGGATGCCGGGCGTGCTCTCAACCGTCACCTCGGCGCTCTCTGCCCCGCGATCCCTGAGCATCGTCTCTGCTGTCTGCCGTGCCCATGCGGGCAGCAAAGTTTCGCCAAAGACGAGAAGGATTGCCGCAGCGCCTGCAACAAGCATCAAAAGTTTGCGCAAAACATCACCTTAAATCTCAAATCTCATGATTCGCCTTCGCCGCGAGGAAGGCCTCGATGAAGGCGTCGAGATCGCCGTCCATGACCGCCTGCACGTTGCCCGTCTCCATGCCTGTGCGCATGTCCTTGACCATCGTGTAGGGCTGAAATACGTAGGAACGGATCTGGCTTCCCCACTCGATCTTCTGCTGATCGCCTTCGAGCTTCTGAATCTCGGCTTCCTTCTTCTCCTGCTCCAATTCAAAGAGCTTGGCGCGCAGCATCTTCATGCACTGTTCGCGGTTCTGCAGCTGCGAGCGCTCGTTCTGGCACTGCACGACGATGCCCGTCGGCATGTGCGTCATGCGCACGGCGGACGACGTCTTATTGATGTGCTGACCGCCCGCACCCGAAGCGCGGTAGGTGTCGACGCGCACGTCCGCCATATTGATCGCGACCTCGACGGCATCGTCGATCTCGGGCATGATGTCGCAGGCAGAAAACGACGTATGACGACGCGCATTGGAATCGAAGGGCGAGATGCGCACGAGACGATGCACGCCCTTTTCCGACTTCAAATACCCGTAGGCGTTGTGCCCATTGATGAAGAGTGTCGCACTCTTGACGCCCGCCTCATCGCCGGGCAGCAGATCTGCCGTGACGACGGAAAAGCCGTGGCGCTCCGCCCACCTGCCGTACATGCGCAGAAGCATCTGCGTCCAGTCCTGCGCCTCCGTGCCGCCTGCGCCCGCGTGCAGCGTGAGGATCGCATTGTTCGCGTCATAAGGGCCGGACAAGAGGACTTCGAGCTCCAGCTCGCGCACGGCGGTCTTGATGGTCTCAAACTCCGTCTGCACTTCAGGCTCAAGGCTCGTATCATTTTCTTCCAGCGCCATTTCAAGAAGCGCCTGTGCATCGTCCGTCTTGGAAACGATCTCCTTGTACTTGTCGACGCTTCCCTTGATCGCGGCAAGTTCCTGATTGATCTTCTGCGCCTCTTCCGCATTGTCCCAGAAGGTCGGCTCACCCATCTTGTATTCGAGTTCGGCTATCTTTTCTTCCTTTCTGGCGACGTCAAAGTGAATCCCCCATTTCCTTGAGCTTCGCTTGCATCGCCAAAATCTCCGGCTTCCAATCTTCGAGCATCTTGTCACATCCTTACGTAGTGCTTTCTCTCGCGGGAAATCTATTCTTTATCGCTGCTCTCCCGCAAGCGGGAAAGCTCTGTCTCACTTGTTCCTGCCGCAGCAATTCTTGTACTTCTTGCCGCTGCCGCACGGGCACGGATCGTTGCGCCCGATGTCGTTCTTGTTGCGCTGCGGCTTCTTCTTCGTCTCAGCGGCACTGGATTCCTCGCCGTGCGAGGCGCGCGCCGTCTGCAGGCGGTCTTGGAGCTGCTGTTGCTCCTGCGTCACGATGCTCACGCGGTACATGAGCTTCGCGATGTCCGTTTGAATCGCAGCTTCCATTGCCTCGAACATGTCGAGCGCCTCGATCTTGTACTCGACGAGCGGATTCCTCTGCCCGTAGGCGCGCAGGTTGATGCCCTCGCGCAGCATGTCCATGCGATCGAGATGCTCCATCCAATGATTGTCGACGACGCGCAGCATGACGACCTTCTCAAGCTCGCGCATATTCTCTTCGCCGAAGAGCTGCTCACGCGCCGCGTATGCTTCGTGCGCCGTCTTCCTGAGCGTTTCTTCCAGCTCGTCGCGGCTCATCGCCTCAAGCTCTTCCTTCTTGAGCTTGCCCTCGGGCGCGTAGATCTTCTCCGCGTCCTCGATAAGTCCGTCGAGCGTCCACTCCTCAGGATATAGCTTCGCGTTCGCGTACTGATCCATTTCGCTCTCGATGATCTTGTCGAGCATGAAGAAGATGTTTTCCTTGAGGTCTTCGCCGCGCAGAATCTTGCGTCGCTCCGCATAGATGACCTCGCGCTGCTGGTTCATGACATCGTCGTATTCGAGGACGTGCTTGCGGATGTCGAAGTTTCTGGCTTCGACCTTCTTCTGTGCACGCTCGATCGAACGCGTGATGAGTTTGTGCTCGATCGGATCGTTCTCGTCCATGCCGAGCCGATCCATGATGGAGGCGATATTGTCCGACGCGAAGAGACGCAGAAGGTCATCCTCCAGCGACAAGTAGAACTTCGAGCGGCCGGGGTCTCCCTGGCGACCCGCGCGGCCGCGCAGCTGGTTGTCGATACGCCGCGATTCGTGGCGTTCCGTGCCGAGGATGTAGAGGCCGCCGAGCTCCTGCACGCCATCGCCGAGCTGGATGTCCGTGCCGCGTCCCGCCATGTTCGTCGCGATCGTCACGGCGCCCCGTTGACCTGCGTCCTTGATGATCTCCGCTTCCTTCTCGTGGTACTTGGCATTCAGGACGTTGTGCTCGACGCCGTGCTTCTTCAAGATGGCGCTGAGCTCTTCCGACTGCGTGATGGACGTCGTGCCGATGAGGATCGGCTGTCCCGTCTTGTGAATCTCTTCGACCGCCTGTCCGACGGCACGGTATTTCGCACGCTTCGTCTTGTAGATGGCGTCCGGCTCGTCGACGCGCTGCACGGGACGGTTCGTCGGCACGACGACGACGGGCAGCTTGTAGATCTTGAGGAACTCGTCCTCCTCGGTCTTCGCCGTGCCCGTCATGCCGCCGAGCTTGTCGTACATGCGGAAGTAGTTCTGGAAGGTAATCGACGCGAGCGTCTGGCTCTCGCGCTGAATCTTCACGCCTTCTTTCGCCTCGATCGCCTGATGCAGTCCGTCCGAATAGCGGCGGCCAACCATGAGACGACCCGTGAACTCATCGACAATGATGATCTCATCGTCGCGCACGACGTAGTCGCGATCGCGCTTCATCAGAGCCTTGGCGCGCAGAGCTGCCGTAAAGCAGTGCGAAAGCTCCAGATTCTCAGGCGCGTAGAGATTCTTGATGCCGACGATGCGCTCAACCTTCAAGACGGCTTCATCGGACGGCGCAACGGTCTTCTGCTTCTCGTCGAGCTTGTAATCCTCGCCCTCCTTGAGCTGAGCGACGGCGCGTGCCATGACAGCGTACATGTCCGTCGACTTCTGCCCGGGACCTGAGATGATGAGTGGCGTTCTCGCCTCATCGACGAGAATCGAGTCGACCTCATCGACGATGGCATAGTGGAGGTCACGCTGCACCATCTGCTGCGGATGGATGACCATGTTGTCGCGCAGGTAGTCGAAGCCGAACTCGTTGTTCGTGCCGAAGGTAACGTCGGACGCATAGGCGAGCTTTCGCTCAGGGAAGTCCATGTCGTGCGCAATGAGGCCGACGGAGAGTCCGAGGAAGCGATAGACACGCCCCATCCACTCGCTGTCGCGCCGTGCGAGATAGTCGTTGACCGTGACCATGTGCACGCCCTTGCCTTCGAGCGCATTGAGATAGACGGGCAGCGTCGCGACGAGCGTCTTGCCCTCGCCCGTGCGCATCTCCGCAATCTTGCCCTCGTGCAGGCAGATACCGCCGATCATCTGCACGTCGAAGTGGCGCATGCCAAGGACGCGCCTCGACGCCTCGCGCACGACGGCAAACGCCTCGGGAAGCATATCGTCGAGGCTCTCGCCGTTTGCGAGACGCTCCTTGAACTTTCCCGTATGGCCTGCAAGCGCATCGTCACTGAGGCTTTCGAGCGCCTTTTCGTGACCGTTGATGACGTCGACGATGCCGCGCATCCGCTTGATTTCCTTATCGTTGTTATCTCCCAGGAATCGCTTGATGAATCCGAGCAATCCGTATCACTCCTCGTTCCCGCAGCCGCCTTCGCGGCGCAGACTGATGATAGAGAGCGCCTTGCGGCGTCCCTCCGAAAGTATTGAACACCTATCCTAATGATTCTAGCAGACAATCGCCCATAAGTCAAAAAATCCTCTTGCTTCGTTCCTTGAGCATCGCCTTCAGATGCATGCCGGGCATCGTGAAGCCCCTGCCCATGACCTCGTTCGCCGAAAGAACGATCATGAAGGCGTTCTTGTCGATGAGATTCGCGATGAGCTTGACCTTGCTGATCTGCGTGAGTGAGCAGACGAGGAAGAGCACGTTGCGCTCCTTGCGTGTAAACGCGCCCTGCCCATGCAGAAACGTCACGCCGCGCCCGACCTCGCAGATGATCGCCTCCGAAATCGGCTGTACATGGTCGGAGATGATGAGCACGACCTTGCGGCTGTTGAAGCCCGCGACGACCCGATCCGTCACGGCAGAATTCATGAACATGCAGATGAGCGTGTAGAGCGCGGGCATGACGCCGAAGAGCGCGGCGGCCAAGAGCATGATGACGCAGTTGAAAGCAAAGATCACGCTGCCCATGTTCAAAGAGTAATACTTCTTCACGATGGCGGCGACGATGTCGAAACCGCCCGAACTGCCGTTCATGCGGAAGATGATGCCATAGCCGATGCCGTTCAGCACGCCGCCGAAGATCGCCGCGAGCATCGTATCGGGCACGGGCGCATAGACATTCAAGAAGCGCGTTGCATCGACGCAGAAAGAAAAGAGGACCGTGCCAAAGGCGATATCGAGCGTGTACTCGCGCCCAAGCGTCTTGTACGCCGCCGCGAGAAGCGGCAGATTGTACAGAAACATCTGCACGCCGATGGGAAGCGAGAAGAGATAGTAGAAAATCATCGCAATGCCCGCGATGCCACCCGACAAGAGGTGCGCGGGCACGACGAAGAGGTTGATCGACGAACTGCTGATGAGACAGCCGAGCAGGATGCCGAGATAGCGGAAAACACGCCCCTTCAATGTCAAACTCCTGAGATGGAGCATCAAGATGCCTCCCTTTCGCGGCCTTCCCAGCGAAGCGTCGGTGTCTTATCTTTTGCCAGTGCACTCATGTCAATATCCCTGCCTTCCATGGAAAGCGCATGGAGATCCGTGTTCTCCCATTCGCTCCTCTCCTCATCCGTCAGAGCGTCCGCCTCTTCCTCCGTCAGCGGCAGGCTCGTCAAGCGCCACGAGCGCAGACTGCCGTTCGTCGCATCAGCGCTGAGAATGAGCCGCTGGCGCTGATCTTGCGGATTCTCGTAGACATAGCAGACGCTGCCGTCAAGAAACGTGCGCTCCTTCTCGCCGAACGTCGCGCGAATCTTGTACGCAGTCGCGCCGTAACGCACGCCTGCACGCGCCGTATAGTCCTTGCTCTTGACGAGTATATCCGCGACCTTGCCCGTATCGGCAGAAATACCGACTTCGTAGCCATCGGGGAATGTATAATAGCGCATGTGGATGTCCCAGACCATGCGATCCTTGTCAAAATCTGGCTTGCCGAAAGCCACGAGCATCTTCTCCTCCGAGTCGCCGAGCGCTATGCCCTTGACGGTGAAGTCCTCAGGCATCAAAGCGCCCTGCGCCTCTGCCGCCATCGGCAAGACAAGAAAAAGTCCGAGAAAGAACACCACCCATAAACCATGATAGAACCGCATTTTTTCACCATCCTCATACTGAATATCGTATTGCATCAAGATTCGCGAAAGTGCTCCCTTGGATTCTATAACACGAGCGCACAGTTGTCAAAAGAGGAAATACCTCAAACTGCGACTAATATGATAAGGTTAGTTGTAAAATGAAATCGGACCCTTAAAAAGGGTAAACAGAAGCACCTGCAGTAGAACGTTTTCAATAAAACAACGCCGAAAGAAGTATCCTGCATGTTCCATGAACATTCTACCACATATTGTTTTATAGCATAAATATGACATGTCTGTTATAATGGAAGCAACGGATTGATTTTCTTTATTTACATCTAGGTGATTGAAATGAAACGACGTCATACTTCGGCAGAGTGGCAGCAAACGATTTTTTCTTATATCAAAGACTTCCTGGCGAAAAAAGGTTATCCGCCATCTGTGCGTGAAATCGGCGATGCTGTAGGATTGAAATCCAGTTCCACGGTTCATGGTTATCTCGCAAAAATGGAAGAATCGGGGTTAATAAAGCGAGATCCCGCAAAGCCCAGAGCCATCGACATCCTTGAGGATAAGCCATGGGAGCGAAATGTCTCCGTTCCCCTCGTCGGCGTTGTGACTGCTGGCATCCCGATTTTGGCAGAGGAAAACATAGAGGATGTATTCTCGTTTCCTCAGGGACTCATCGGCACGCACAGCAAAGTCTTTGTTTTACGCGTGAAAGGACGCAGCATGATCAATGCGGGGATTCACGACGGCGATTTTGTCTTTGTCAAACAGCAGGAAACAGCAGACAACAATGACATCGTCGTCGCCTTGGTTGATGATGGCAGTGCTACCGTCAAGCGATTTTTCAAGGAGAAGGACTGCATACGCCTCCAGCCGGAGAATGACGAAATGGAACCATTCTACGAAAAAAATGTCAGGATTCTCGGAAAAGTGATTGGTACATATCGCCGTTTCTAGGGAAACATTGACGATGCAACACGGCTGTATCGTCTCCAAACGCCAGCTAGGAAAAATATTCCTAGCTGGCGTTTTCGTTATTCTGCAGAAAGCTGCCTGATTTCTTCGGCGGCTCCCAGAATGCCGAACATGACTTGCTCAAAGGTCAGACCGCCTTGCAGATAGACATTGTACGGCGGTCTCAAAGGCCCATCGGCGCTGAATTCGATGGACGCACCTTGCACGAAGGTTCCTGCCGCCATGATGATTTGATCCGTATATCCCGGCATATCCCAGGGCTCGGGTTTTACGAAGGAATCAACTGGCGAGTACTTTTGGACGCCGCTGCAGAACGCCACGAGTTTTTCCGCTGTGCCAAGTTTGATTGCTTGGATGATGTCTCCCCTCTCGTCGCTTATTCTCGGATATGTCATATAACCAAGGTTTTCAAAAATACCTGCAGCAAATAACGCGCCTTTGAGTGCCTGAGATACCACATGAGGAGCAAGAAACAAACCTTGGAAGAACAGACGGTTGTTGACGAGAGATGCCCCCAATTCTGCCCCCATGCCTGGAGCTGTCAGGCGATAGGAAGCAAGCTCTACGAGATCCTCGCGGCCAACGATATAACCGCCTGTGGGCGCAAGTCCTCCGCCCGGATTCTTGATCAGGGAGCCGGCCATGATGTCGGCGCCTGCTTGCGTCGGCTCAAGGGATTCCACGAACTCGCCGTAGCAGTTGTCAACGAAGCAAATACAGTCGGGTCTGAGACGATGGACTTGATTGCAAATTTCTCGAATATCTTCGATGAGCAATGTAGGGCGTTTGCTGTAGCCGCGTGAGCGCTGGATCAAGACCATCTTGGTTCGTTCATCGAGCACATCGGCAATTCTTTCCACATCCACGCGCCCTTCGGTCAAGGGGAGTTCATCGTAAAGGATGCCATACTCTTTCAAGGAGCCTGAACTGGACGCCGTATAGCCGATGACCGTCTGCATGGTATCGTAAGGCGTCCCTGTCAGTGATACAAGTTTATCGCCAGGACGCAAAATGCCGAAGAGAACGGTAGCCAGAGCATGCGTACCGGAAACAAACTGCGTGCGCACCAAAGCGCTTTCTGCGGCAAAGACCTTTGCATAAAGTTCTTCAAGTTTGCTCCTGCCAATATCATCATAGGCATATCCCGATGATGTATTGAAGTGTATATCGGACACCTTGCATTCGCGCATTGCAGTAAGAACTTTCAAGGTGTTTTCTTCGCTGATTTGCTCGATTCTTCGAAAGGAAGGCGCAAGTTCGTCCAAGACGCGTTCCTTCAATGTAAGAAGTTCTTTTGAAAACGACATGAAAGGGAATTCCTCCTATCCTTGTTGTTCCGTTGCCTTTTGTCGAATATCTTGCAGACGTGCAGCAAGATGATGTTCCAGCTTTGTGGCGAGTCCTGCAAGATCGTGTGAATCAAACAGGTAATTGATTTCAGGAATGCCATGCACCCTTCCCTCACCGAAAAATTCATCGCGAAAAATATTGTAATAAATGACGAAGTTGCTCGCGATGGAAAAGTCAGAATAATCCAAGATGATATACGAGCCATTTGTGATTTTCAGCGGCTTTTCCGGCGCAATGAACAGCTCGAAGCCCTCCAATTCAGTGGGAAGGCTCCTTCCGTATTCCCATTCCATAATTTTTTTCTTGCATACAATGCTGCTGATGGTCTTCGGGTCGAATGTAACCAGTTCCACAAGCAGCTTCCTCAAATGCTCATCAAGGCGTTTTTCAAAAGCAGCAATATTCGGAGCGATAAACTCGATGCGGCAAAAATTCGTCAGACCAATCTGCACGCTCAGCTTATATTCCTTCGTTTCTTCATGATAATATGCCGAAGCGGCACGATGCATGGCGTTGTTCTCATAGGAAAACAACGCATATATGTCCTCCTTGACATGCATATCCTTTCGATAAGAAAAACCTTCAAGTATTGGAGGAAGTCGTTTCAGATATGCCCAATCACAAACATCCGTTTCGACTTGTTGAATAGTTTCTTCTTTCAAAACAGTCTCCCAGATCAAAATATGTGAAGAAGACAGGAGGCGCCGCCGCGCTCCTGTCTTCTTCCGTCACAGTTATTTTCCAGTCCTGCCGCGCTTCGTCAAAGGCGTCCCCTCTTTACAGAGCGGGCATTCCTCCGGCGCGTACGCTTCGACATCCATGTGCAGAAGCGCCGTACACGGCACCCCGTCGAATTGCACCTTGCCGTTGCTGCGATCCACAAGCATGGCTACAGCCACGGGAATCCCCCCGAATTCGCGCACCACATCGATGACTTCTTTGATGGAGCCGCCCGTCGTGACGATGTCTTCTACAATCAGAACACGCTCCCCTTTTTTCAGCGAGAAACCACGGCGAAACGTCATTTTTCCATTCTCACGTTCCGTGAAAATGGCTCTCGTGCCAAGCGCTTTTCCTGTTTCGTGTGCCAGGAGAATACCACCCGTCACGGGTCCTACAACCGTATCAATATTCTGATCTTTGAATTTTTCCGCCATCGCTCTGCACAGAAGTTCCGTATATTTCGGATGCTGCAGTACATTGAACTTCTCCACATAATGCGGACTGTGCAGTCCCGAGGTTAGGAGAAAATGCCCATGCATGATGGCATTGGTCTTTGTCAGCAAGTCCTTGACTTCAGCTTCCGTCATGACTTCACGCTCCCCATTTCCTTCAGGATGTTTTCCGCAGCATGTTTGGGATTGAGCGCCGAACGAATCGGACGTCCGACAACGAGGTGCGTGGCGCCGCTGCTCAGGGCAATTGCCGGCGTCGTGATGCGGCTTTGATCGTTGATGGCTGTGCCTGCGGGACGTACTCCAGGCGTGACAATCAAAAAGTCCTCACCGCATGCCTGTCGAATGGTTTCCGCTTCCATCGGCGAGGAGACGACGCCATCAAGACCTGCTTCCTGCACGAGTTTTGCCATATGAACCGCCTGATCGTCAAGATCCATATCCGGCCACATCCTGCTCCAATCCTTCAAGCTGATGCTGCTCAAAATCGTCACGGCAACAAGCTTGGGCCTTTCGATGCCGAGCTTTTCTGCCTCATCCTTGACCGCTTCGAGCGCCTTCTCCATCATGACGAGGCCGCCCGTAGCGTGGACGTTGATCATATCGACGCCCAGATGCGTCAAGACGCGCAGAGCATTGGCAACCGTATTGGGAATATCATGGAGCTTGAGATCGAGGAACACCTTCTTGCCCTTGTCCTTAAGGTACGCGATCACCTCGTCGCCCATGCTGTAAAAAAGCTCCATGCCAACCTTGTAGAATCCCACACTGTCGCCCAGAGTTTCGACAAGGTTATGAACCTCATCCATGGAATGAACATCCAAAGCTACAATCAATCGTTCATCTGTCATTTCCTATCCCTCCCACTTTCTCCCATTGTACTATAAAACTTTGCTGCCGACAAGACGACTCACGCGAGGTCGTCGCCGCCGCCGACATAATCTTGCAATGCCAAAGCATAGACAAGACGACGCTGCTGCATGAAGGAGAGCACGCGAAGCACTTCCCACGCCGTATCCAACGAGGTCAGGCAGACGATGCCGTGTTCCACCGTCGCACGGCGAATCTTGAAGCCGTCACGCGCAGAACCCTTGCCTTGCGTAAGCGTATTGACAACCATTTGAATCTGACCGGTCTTGATCATCTGGATGATGTCCGTACTGCGCTCATGCACTTTTCCCACCACATCTGAGTCTATTCCGACGGATTGTATGGCACGCGCCGTTCCTTCCGTCGCAGCAATCTGGAAGCCCAGCTCGGAGAAAGCCTTCGCCAGTTGCTTCAACTCCTCTTTGTCCTTATCTGCAACAGTGAAGAGGATGCGGCCGTTCTTCGGCATGTTCATGCCTGCGCCCGTAATCGCCTTGTAGAGCGCTCGTGCGTAGTGATAGTCGATTCCCATGACCTCGCCCGTAGATTTCATCTCCGGTCCGAGGGAAATATCGACATCCTGCATTTTGGCAAAGGAAAATACGGGAGCTTTGACGGCAACGTACGGTTTGGGCGGCACAAGACCGGAGAAGTAGCCCATCTTCTCCAAAGAGTGCCCCATGGCTGCACGCGTCGCCAAATTGACCATCTTCACATCCGTGACCTTGCTCAAAAAAGGAACGGTGCGGCTCGAACGCGGATTGACCTCGATGACATAGACCTCATCGTTGACCACGACGTATTGGATGTTGAGCAGCCCCTTGACATGGAGGTTCAATGCCAGTCTCTTCGTATAGTCGATGATGGTGTAAAGAACACGTGCGGGAAGCGTCTGCGGTGGATAGACGGCGATGCTGTCACCCGAATGGACGCCGGCGCGCTCGATATGCTCCATGATGCCTGGGATGACAACCGTCACACCGTCGCATATACCGTCAACTTCGACTTCCGTTCCCTGCATATAGCGATCAACGAGAACGGGATGATCGGGCGTGACCTTGACCGCGCGGTTCAAGTAGTCGCGCAGCTCCTCTTCCTTGTAGACGATCTCCATCGCCCTGCCGCCGAGGACATAGGACGGTCGCACCATGACGGGATAGCCGATGGCAGCGGCGCCTTCGACAGCAGATTCCACATCGGTGACGCTGATTCCCTTGGGGCAAGGAATGTTCGTCTGGCGCAGCACTTCTTCGAAGCGCTCTCGATCCTCCGCACGATCGATGTCGTCCACGGAAGTTCCAAAGATATGCACGCCCGCCTTTTGGAGCGATGCAGCGAGATTGATGGCCGTCTGCCCGCCGAACTGCACGATGACGCCTTCCGGCTGCTCCTTGTCGACGATGTTCAAGACGTCTTCCGTCGTCAACGGTTCAAAGTACAGGCGATCAGAGATGTCAAAGTCCGTGCTTACCGTCTCCGGATTGTTGTTGATGATGATGGCTTCATAGCCCATCTCGCGCAGCGCCCATACAGAATGCACAGAGCAGTAGTCGAATTCGACGCCCTGTCCGATGCGGATGGGGCCTGAGCCGAGGACGATGATCTTCCTCTTCGTCGTTTCCGTCTGCACTTCATCTTCCTGCGCATTGAATGTCGAGTAATAATACGGCGTCATTGCTTCGAACTCTGCCGCACATGTATCGACCATCTTGTAGCAAGGCAGAAGTTTCATCGCCTTGCGCATCGTGCGGATTTCATTCATCGTCTTGCCTGAAAGTTCCGCAATGGACGCGTCGGAAAGTCCGATTTTTTTTGCTTCTATGAGATGTTTTGGGGTAATCTCCTCTTGCATGAGCCGTATCTCGACGTCAGCGATGCGCTTGATCTTGCGCAGAAACCACCGGTCGATTTTTGTGATATCATAGATTTCGTCTACATCAGCTATGCCTCTGCGGAATGCTTCGGCGATTGCGAAAATGCGTTCATCATTGATTTTTGACAACGATTTTCTGAGCTTCGCGTCGCTCCAATCGTCCATCTCAGGCAGGTGCAGACGCTTTACGCCAATTTCCAGCGAGCGTGCCGCTTTCAGGATAGCACCCTCAAAATTGCGGTCGATGGACATGACTTCGCCCGTCGCCTTCATCTGCGTGCCGAGGGTGTGATCGGCGAAAATGAATTTGTCGAACGGCCAGCGCGGAAACTTCACTACACAATAATCAATGGACGGCTCAAAGCACGCCTTTGTCTTCTGCGTCACGGCGTTCGTGATTTCATCGAGTGAATAGCCGATGGCAATTTTGGCGGAAACTTTCGCAATGGGGTATCCCGTCGCCTTCGACGCCAACGCCGAGGAACGGCTGACGCGCGGATTGACCTCGATGACATAGTAGCGATCACTGTTCGGATCGAGTGCATACTGCGCGTTGCAGCCGCCTTCGATATTCAGCTCACGGATGATGCGGAGCGACGCACTGCGCAGCATTTGATAGTCATGATCGGAAAGCGTCTGCGTCGGCGCAACGACAATGCTGTCTCCCGTATGAACACCGACGGGATCGAAGTTCTCCATGTTGCAGACCGTGATGCAATTGTCATTGCCGTCACGCATGACTTCATACTCAATTTCTTTCCAACCGGCAACGCTTCGTTCAATGAGCACCTGGCCGATCATGCTATACTTAAGTCCCTTGATGACCGTTTCGACAAGTTCTTCTTCGTTTTCGGCAATGCCGCCGCCCGTGCCGCCCATCGTGTAGGCAGGGCGCACGATCAGCGGATAGCCGATCTCGTTGGCAAACCCGACGGCAGATTCCACATCCTCGACGATCGTGCTCTCCGGAATCGGCTCTTTGAGTTTCTGCATCGTTTCCTTGAAAAGCTCGCGATCTTCCGCCTTCTTGATCGCCTCAAGGCTTGTTCCCAAGAGTTCGACATGATATTTTTCCAACACGCCTTTTTCGGAGAGTTTGACGGCAAGGTTCAGACCGGCTTGCCCGCCAAGGGTAGCAAGGAGTCCGTCGGGCAATTCTTTGGCGATGATTTCCTCAAGGAACTCCACCGTCAAAGGCTCGATATAAACGCGGTCGGCAATATGCGTATCCGTCATGATCGTTGCCGGGTTGCTATTGACGAGAACGACTTCAAGGCCTTCTTCTTTCAAGGAGCGGCATGCCTGTGAGCCGGCATAATCAAACTCCGCCGCCTGTCCTATGATGATCGGACCGGACCCTATGACCATGACCTTTTTCAAATAATCTTTTTTTGGCATGGTTACTTTTCCTCCTTGAGAAGTGCGCGAAACTGCTCAAATAAGTAGCGGTTGTCCGTCGGCCCTGGCGACGCCTCGGGATGATACTGCACCGTGAATACGGGAAGCTCTGTATGGCGCAGTCCCTCCACCGTCCCATCGTTTACGGCGCGATGCGTGACCTCCAGCGGCAGTCCCTGCAGAGACGATTCATCGACGGCAAAGCCATGATTCTGCGATGAGATGTGCACGCGGTTCATCGCCAAGTTTTTGACGGGTTGATTCGAGCCGCGATGACCGAATTTCAATTTATATGTATCGGCTCCCATGGCGAGCGCAAAGAGCTGATGCCCGAGGCAAATGCCGAAGATGGGCTTTTTGCCGATGAGCTTTTTGACTTCTGCGATGATGTCCGGTACATCCTTGGGATCGCCGGGACCGTTGGACAGAAATACGCCATCTGGATTCATGGCAAGTATTTCTTCCGCCGATGTTTGTGCCGGCACAACGGTGAGATGGAAGCCAAATTCATGCAGGGAGCGCAGGATGTTCTGCTTTATGCCGAAATCCATGACGACGACCCGCAGCGCATCCGCACTGTCCGCGGCCATGACATACGTTTCTTTTGTCGTCACCGTTGCCACAACGTCCTTTTGAATTTCTCGGGAAAGCATCCTGTTGATTTCCTTTTGCGTTGTGTTTTCCGGCACGATGACGCCCTTCATCGCACCGGCAGAGCGAATGTGGCGCGTCACAGCGCGCGTATCGACGCCATGCAGGCAGGGCACGCCCTGCTCGCGCAGGAAGTCCGCCAGCGCTCCTTCCGACTGCCAGTTGCTGCCGACATCACAAAGCTCCGCTATAATGAAACCGTTGACAAAGGATTTGCGCGATTCCATGAAGCTTTTCGCCACGCCATAATTGCCGATCAGCGGATACGTCAAGGTCACAATCTGGCTGCAATACGACGGGTCGGTCAGAACCTCTTGATAGCCCGTCATGCCCGTATTGAATACGACTTCGCCGAATGCTTTCGCTTCATCCAGCAATTCACCGGAAAAGGCGCTGCCGTCCTCTAAAATCAAATTCCCCTTCATCCGACATTCTCCTTTTTTGAGGCGAGGACATTTCCATCGCGCATCACAATGCGGCCATCGACCACCGTCATCACCGCTCTGCCTTTCAGGCGACGCCCAACATAAGGCGAGTGCGTGCCGCGCGTATAGAACTTGTCGGCATCCACCACCCACTCTTTTTCGAGATCGATGACCGTGATGTCCGCCGGCATTCCCGCTTCCAAACTGCCTGCGTTCAAGCGAAACAATGCAGCAGGCGCTGAAGTCATCTTGGCAATGAGCGTGGACAAATCCATTTTCCCCTTGTGGTAAAGCTCTGTCAGCAAAAGCCCCAACGTCGTTTCAAGACCTGGAAAACCGCTCGGCGCATACATGTATTCCCGATCTTTTTCCTCCTCGGCATGCGGCGAGTGATCGGAAACGATGATGTCGATCGTGCCGTCCTGAAGCGCCTCAAGCATGGCGTCGACATCCTTCTGCCCACGTAGCGGCGGATTAACCTTGGTGGAAGAATCCAGCGGATTGACACAGGCATCCGTCAGGATGAGGTGATGCGGCGTAACTTCCGCCGTGACCTTGACACCGCGCCGCTTCCCTTCGCGCACAAGCTCGGCAGAACGTGCCGAACTGATGTGCGCAACATGGACGGGCGAATCGACATATTCTGCAAGCAAGATATCGCGCGCCACAGCGATATCTTCCGCCACGGTCGGACGCCCCTTCATGCCGAGCATCGCGCTGCGATGCCCTTCGTTCATGACACCTTCTTCGATGAGCGAGAGTTCTTCATCATGATCGATGATGATCTTATCAAAATTTTTCAGATAATCCATGCCATTCATCATGACCTTGGCAGACTTCACATAGTGTCCGTCATCGGAAAACGCCACGGCTCCAGCGAGGCTCATATCGCCCACTTCTGCAAGCTCTTCGCCCTTCTGTCCCTTTGTCAGCGCTCCGATGATTTCGATGTGAACGAGGCCGACCTCTTTCGCCCGCGTCTGCAGACTGCGCACCAAGGCGGCGGTGTCTACGACAGGGCTTGTATTTGGCATAGTGGCGACCGTCGTGAAGCCGCCTGCAGCCGCCGCCTTCGAGCCGGACAAGAAATCCTCTTTCGCTTCCTGCCCCGGCTCACGCAGATGCGTGTGCATATCAATGAGGCCGGGAACGAGAACCTTGCCGCTGACATCGACGATTTCGGCCTCTTCATCCACCACATTCTTGTCAACCTTTTGAACAATGCCGTCCTCGACGAGAATATCCAGTTTTTCATCTACGCCATTCTTCGGATCTACGACGCGACCGCCCTTAAAGATCTGCTTCATTCTGCTTTCCTCCCATCAATGCCAGAGCCAAGAGCGCCATGCGAACTGCCACGCCGTTCTGCACCTGCTCCTGTATGGCGGAATGGCTGCTGTAAGCTACACGCGGTGATATTTCCAGTCCCTTGTTCATCGGACCCGGATGAAGTACAAGTACGTCCTCCTTAGCAAGCTTCAGCCTTTCCTCATTCAAACCGAAGATGCGTGCGTACTCACGCATGGAAGGGAAAAGACCTGCTTTCTGCCTTTCAAGCTGAATGCGCAGCACATTGATGACATCAGCATCGCGGATGGCATCTTCTATACACTCATGCACGAAGATTCCCGGTTCTTCTTTGAGAAAGCGCGGCAGCAATGTCTTCGGTCCGGCCAGATGAACCTCCATCCCCATTTTTCGCATGCCCCATAGATCGGAGCGCGCCACGCGGCTGTGCGAAATGTCGCCGATGATAGCGACCTTCAGCCCTTGCAAGGTATTCTTGTACTGCAAGATGGTGAACAAATCCAACAAGCCCTGTGACGGATGTGCATGCGCTCCATCGCCCGCATTGATGATCACGGGTGACACAACCTGTGTCGCATAAGCCGCCGCACCTTCAGCCTTGTGGCGCATGACGATGGCGTCAACTCCCATGGCTTCAACCGTCAGCAGCGTATCGCGCAGACTCTCCCCCTTGACGATGCTGCTCGTCCCCGCTGTGATATTGACGACATCAGCGCCGAGATACTTGCCCGCCAACTCGAAAGAGGAGCGCGTCCTCGTGCTCGGCTCATAGAACAATGTGACGATTGACTTTCCTCGCAATGTGGGAAGTTTCTTGATATCCCTGTGGATCACATTCTTCATGCCTTTGGCAGAATCAAGGACAAGCTGGATTTCCTCCGATGAGAAATCTTCCAGTCCTAAAATGTTCTTGCCGCGTAATGAAACAGGATTCTTGCTCAAGCGAATCACTCCCTAAGTGCTTGTAAGACAAAAAGCTTTCTTATGCAAGGCATAAGAAAGCTTTTTTGCATGGCAACGATGCGGTTCATGCCGCCGCACCCTTATGGCTTCCTTTATCAGCCTCACAGGACCAATTTCAAAGGACATCTCTATACACTTTATTCGACTTGAATCTTATCACATGTCCTCTGCGCTGTCAACGAAAACCCATCAGAGATTGAACGTCGCAAAAAGCTTCTTCATATAGTTCCAGCCCTTCTGCACCGTGCGGACGACAACCTCCATCTGCTGCGGATTGCGCACAACGTACTGCAGCAGGCGACGTCTCTGCTGGCGATAAGTGGAATCAACCGTGCGCAGGAAGTCCTCCATTTCCTTTTCGACAGAAACTTCCGGCAGATGAGACTCATGAATCTCATGTTCACGCCCCGTCATGACGATGGAATCACCAAAGAACGGAATATATGTCTTGAGCTTGAATCGCTTCTCGATTTGCTCGGCAAGCGACTCCGAAGCGGACGGCTCACCATGAACGACGAATACGCGCGCGGGATTCGGCTCCTGTATGGGCGCGAGCCAATCAAGAATCTGGTTCATATCTGCATGGGCGGAAAACCCTTCCAGCATTTGAATATTGGCTTTGACTGCGATTTCCTCGCCCATGACCTTGACTCGTTTCACGCCGTCGATGAGGCGTCTGCCCAAACTGCCTTCCGCTTGGTATCCGACAAAGAGAATCGTCGACTCCGGTCGCCAAAGGTTGTGTTTGAGATGATGGAGAATGCGCCCGGCATCTGCCATGCCGCTCGCCGAAATGATGACGGCGGAGCTCGCCTGCGAATTCAAAGCCCGCGATTCTTCTGCAGTCTCGCAGATGCGCAGATGCGGCATTTGCGGCAAGCCGCCGCCGTGCTTCGCCAACAGCTCTACCGTCGTCTCGTCAAACTCCTGCATGTTTTCCATGAACACGCGCGTAGCAGCAATCGCCATGGGGCTATCCAATATGATGGGAACATCCTCCATGCGCCCTTCCTTCCAAAGCTTATAAAAATAATAGAGCAAGGTCTGCGTGCGTCCGACAGCAAAAGCTGGGATGATGAGATTGCCGCCGCGCTCCATCGTGTCCTGCACGGCTTCCAGGAGGGCTGCTTCCTTATCGTAGAATTGATGCAGGCGATCACCGTATGTCGACTCAAGCAGCAGATAATCCGCCCCTTCGATGATCGTAGGGTCTTTGATGATGGGCTGATCGGGCTGACCTAAATCGCCGGAAAACACGAGCTTCGTCTTCTTCCCGTTCTCTTCCACGTACATTTCCACGATGGCAGAGCCAATGATATGACCGGCATCACGAAAGCGCACTTCGATGTTGTTTTCTACGCGAAACAATTCGTTGTAAGACTTCGGCACAAAATGTTTCAGCGACGCTTCTGCATCTTCCATCGCATAGAGTGGCTGAATCAGCGTATCGCCGCTGCGCTGAATCTTGCGGTTCAGAACCTCCGAATCGTGCTCCTGTATATGGGCAGAATCCGGCAGCATGATATGCGCCAACTCGCAGGTCACTTTCGTCGCATATACAGCCCCCTTGAAACCCTCTTTATAGAGTTTCGGCACAAGACCGCAATGGTCGATATGTGCATGTGTCAAAATCACGCAGTCGAGTTCAGCAGGATTGAAGCAAAACTCCTTGTAATTCAACTCGCGTATGCGGCGACCGCCTTGAAACATGCCGCAGTCCACCAAAACTTTCCGCTCCTCGCTCTCCAGCAAATAGCAAGAGCCGGTAACTGTATGAGCAGCCCCTAGAAATGTCAATTTCACTTCGCTTCACTCCTCTGCATCATCTCTCAAAGTCCCTGCCACGGACGATATGCCTTTGCCATAAGCCCGAAAGGGGCAAGCAGTCTTGCCGCTGCTTGCTGCACCATTTCTTCTATGGTTTTAGGTTGATTGTAAAACACCATCATAGGCGGCACGATATGAACCGTCGGCAAAAGCGACAACTCATGCATATTGCGCAAATGAATCGGACTCAATGGCGACTCGCGAACCGCGAGGACAAGCGTCCTCTTTTCCTTGAGCATCACATCCGCCGCTCGCAGAAGGAGATTGTCGGCGTATCCGCCATGTATGCCGGCGAGCGTTTTCATTGAACAAGGCACGATGAGCATACCTGCCGTAAGGTAAGAACCGCTGGCAGGCCCCGCACCGATTTCGTCAATCTCAAAAGTTTCATCCGCAAGTTCGGCAACATCGGACACTTTCATTTTTGTTTCATGCTGAAGCGTGAGCTCTGCCCCACGAGTCATCAGCAAGACAGAAGAAAAACCCTCCTCCTTGCGAATGAATTTTAGACATTCAATCAAGAGCGGCAAGCCGCTCGCTCCAGTGGCTCCGACAATGATTTTTTTCTTTTCCATAAGCATATTTCCTCATTGCGATAGTGAAAGAAGGATTCTGCTGGTCTCACTGTCATCGGTATTCCCTTGCAGCAATCTACGAATAAGAATCCGTATGCAGGTATTCCCTCTCGACGACCTGCCCGTTAGCACTGTAAATGCGATATACCGAAGGTCGCCTGCTTGAGCCGACCGTTTCAATAGAGATGTGCTTCCCTTGAAGATCTGCCTGCGTACCAAGCACTTGCACCGTAATTTTTTTGCCATCTGCACTTGCTAAAATATAAACATTATGCGGCAGAGGATTCATGAATTGAAAATCAATCAAATCATCCGCCACCGTCGCGTCAAGCCCCGGAGGACAATACGAAGACGGAATGAAATGCGAAAACCTCTCTGTCGGATTGAGACCTGCCAAGAGAATCGCATTGTAAAGCGTCGAACTGACCTGGCAGACGCCGCCGCCAATACCAGGAACGGATTTTCCGTTTACCAGAACCGCAGCATTTTTATAGCCGGCATTTGCGGTACGCGTTCCCACGATGTTGTTAAAAGAGAAGTTTGCTCCGCTGCGAATCAGGACGCCGTTGAGCTGCTGCGTCGCTATGGCAATATTGTCTCCACGCGCACCGTGACGATAATACGTCGTATAAGTTCCAAGCACGGCATTGACGTTGGCGACATCCTCCGTACGGACAAACGGGGGATTTTCTTCCAAAGGCAGCTCGATGTTTGCCGCCTGCATTTCTTTCAGCGGTTTATCCAACGCCTTCAATGAGGCGGCTATGTCGAGCTTCTTCCCCGATTTTCCTGGAATGTGATGAATCGCTCCGTTGGTGCTGATTTCACATGCTGCATTGACCGGTTGAACGAGGAGTTTTTCCGCTATCCCTTCCAATTTCGCCTGCAGGAGCGATTCGTCATAACTTGCCGTAAAAGGAATATTGCATCCGTAAATAGCATTCTTGATCTGCGTCACTGCTTGTAATACAAACGTTCCCTCGCGCCCAGAATTATAGGCCTCCTCTGCAGCGGCAGCCGCAGCAGGTTGCAGATTCACTTCCTGCGGTTGTATTTTCCACACAGCGCCGTTGCTTCTTAAAGAAACAGTCTGACTGGCGAGTTTCTTCTTTCCCAACTGCGTAAAATACTGCTCCGCTTCCTTCTGCGTCAAGCCAAACAAGGAGCGCCCCTCACTCTGCACTCCATAGAGGATGCGTCCGCGGCAGGAAGTATGATACGCGAAAATGCCACTCGCCAGCAACGTGAATATAACAAGCAAGGATACTGCAAGGATGAAATTCAATCGAGAAAATCTCATCGTTCATTTTCGCCCCTTCAAATAATAATATAAAATCCATTTTATTTATTTCGGTGTTCATTCGATTATTCCTGCTCGAGAGATTGTCAAGCCTTAATCTTTGCGGAAGCATGGATAAGATTTGCCGCAATATGGTATAATAGGCGTATCACTTTTATATTCAACAAAGGATGGTGTCCCCTCTTGGATAGTCCAGATTTGCCGCTGCTTATCCTTCTGACCGTTTTTCTCGTATCGGCAAGCAGTTTTTTTGCCTTGGCGGAAACCGCCATCACAGAAAGCCACAAGAGTCGTCTGGAAAAGCTCGCTGATGACGGTGATAAAAATGCGGTTGCCGCTTTAACGATTTTGGAAATGCCTGAGAATGTCCTCTCCGTCGTGCAAATCGGCATCACGCTCACAAGCATACTGCTCGGCATTGTCATCGGCAGTGCGATTGCCCCCCTCTTGGAGGAAGTTCTCCATTTCCTTCCCTACGCGCATACGATCGCATTCGTCTTGAGCACGATTGCCATATCTTATTTCACGCTTCTCATGGGAGAGTTTCTTCCCAAGAAAATCGCTTGGCAAAATCCAGAAAAGTATTTGCAGCGTTTTCACCGCTGGCTGCATGTCCTTGAGTACATCACGCGCCCTGCAGTATCGTTCCTTTCCAATTCAGCAAATTTCCTGCTTCTCTTAGTTGGCATCAATCCTCATGTAACCGACACAGTTACGGAGGATGAAGTCAAAGATCTGATCGAACAAGGTACCGAAGAGGGAACATTTGAAAAAGCAGAGCAGACAATGGTTGACAATATCTTCCATATGAGCGATCAAACGGCCTACGCCTTGATGACGCCGCGCACGCAGATGTTCTGGATCGATCTCGAAGATTCCATAGAGCACAATTTGCGGCTCATCAAAGAAAATCCCGAAACCATCATTCCGGTGGGACGTGACAGCCTTGACGATTTCTGCGGCATACTCCATGCCAAGGATCTTCTCGATGCCTGTCTGGAGAAGCGGCCGATTGAATTATCCCCTTTCATCCGCCAACCACTCTTCGTTCCGCGTTCCATGGAAACGTTCCGCGTGCTGGAAAAATTCCGTGAAACGGGTGTGCATGCGGCCGTCGTGCTGGATGAATACGGCGGCGTTATCGGTTTTCTTACCTTGACGGACATCATGAACGAAATCATCGGAACATCCTTCGACGCCGACGAAATCGACGCACCGCAGATGATTCCACGCGGCAAGGATGCTTGGTATATGGATGGACTGTTCTCAATCGACGACTTCAAAGAGAAATTTGATATTGACGTGCCTCTGCCCGATGAGGATAAAGCGCATTTCCAAACGATGGGAGGTTTCCTGACCTCTTACTTTGGCTACATTCCCAAAGAAACAGAAGTTTGTCAGTGGAATGATTTTACGTTTGAAATTGTCGACATGGATCGCGCGCGCATTGACAAAATTCTAGTCACGCATCGAAGACGACCCAAAACAAACGAAACAGAAGAAAACACTGTGACAAGAGCGCACTGAATAAAAAAGCGATGCCGTTTCAAACGACATCGCTTTCTTTGTGCCATAAATTCATACGCATTCAGTGGCGCGGCATCTTGTGTACAATCTGTATCGCCTTGGCAATCTCCTGAATGATAAACGCCTTGTCCACCGGATCCATCGTCGCGATTCTTGCAAACAAATCCCCTTTATGCGTAGATACGTACTTGGGCGGAAGATGATTGAGGGCAAGCGCCATGATGTCTTCCTTGCATTTTTCGCAGGAGCAGCAATCGGGATACATACGCAAAACAGCATCGATATTCTGCTGAACGAATTCTTCCATGGTATTTCTGATCGGCATATCTCACCCATCCTCAAGATGCTAAACTTTCATAAGTAAATTCTTTCTAATCAAATTATACAACAAGCAGCGCATCTTGTCACTCTTTATGGATAATTTTTCAAATTTCAGGACTGTCGCCCTCTGCAATAAGACTGAAAGACTTATTTATATTGCCATCGGCAAACTCTCATCTCGATAAAATCAAGCATGGAGAAGAGCAGCAGTCCGAGCAGACTGAGCACAACGATTCCTGCATACATCTCCAAATAATTGACACGAAGCCATGCGTCCATGATGAAATATCCCAAACCATATTGCGAACCGAATGTCTCCGTAAAAAACAATACGGAAATCGCCGTCGCCATGGCAACGCGCACAGCTGTAATGAATTTGGGCAAAGACGCTGGCCAAAGAACATGGCGAAAAATGGAAAAAAATGACGCCCCTAAGGAAAGAAGGGGCATGTACGTCTCTTGCGGAATCGCACGCACGGCATCGCGCACGGCGATGATGACTTGGAATACGATGATAAGAAAGAGCATCAAGACTTTGGACATCTCCCCCACGCCGGCAAGCAGCATGAGAATCGGCAGCAGGGCGATTTTCGGAACAGGATACATCAGATAGACAAAAGGAGAAAAAATACGGTCAGCCTTCGCTGCATATCCCATAAAAATCCCTATGGGGTAGCCAATTCCTACAGCAAGGACAAGTCCCAGTGCAATTCTGCCCAAACTGTAAATTGCATGAATGGCAATTGAGGATAAAAAGATGCTCTGCAAACAGGAAACAACACTCCATGGATTTGGCACAATCGGCAATGCAAGAAAAGAAGATAGAATCCACCAGACAAAAAACAGTATGGCGGCAGCGCCAATGTAAACAACAGTACGCTTCATGCCCGACGCCACCTCTTCTTAATTTGCTCACGCAAATAACAGCTCATACGAAAAAATTCTACTTTATTTCGCTGATCGATACAGCCAAAAAGAGGATTATCCAACACCTCGGCAATGCGCCCGGGAGCGTCGGCAAGAATCACGATTCTCTGTCCAAGGTACAGCGCTTCCTCCACATAATGCGTAACGAGAACCGTGGTCACATGCTGCTCGTGCCAAAGGGATAGGAAAACCTCCTGCATCTCTTCGCGCGTGATAGCGTCCAGTGCCGAAAACGGTTCATCCATCAAAAGCACATCGGGACGAAGCAAAAAGGCGCGTGCCAAGCCCACGCGCTGTTGCTGCCCACCAGACAGTTCTTTTGGATACCGTTCACTGAATGCATCGATGCCCAGTCGCTGCATCATGGAAGCGGTCTCGTTCTCCCGCACCCTTTCATGACGTATCCTCCCGCCAAGTTCGACATTTTCACGCACGGTTTTCCAAGGCAGGAGTCCGTAATTTTGAGGCATAAATCCGACGCGCTGCCGTTTCGGGTCAACAGGGACTCCATCGATCATCGCAGTCCCATCATAATCGTGCAAAAGACCGGCAATGATTTTTAGAAGCGTCGACTTCCCACACCCGGAAGGACCTATGACAGAGCAAATCTCCCCTTTTTCTACATGCATATTGATATCGTGCAACACTTGCATGCATTTTTTATCGACACTATAACCGTAGGACAGGTGCTGCAAATCGATCATGGCTGCAATAAATCGAGCACGAGATCAGCGTACCCGTAGGAATTCTCAATCAGTTCCTTGCCCTTGAGCCAGGCAATGCAGTCCGTAACGTCATTCTCCTTGGGCAGTGCTGCCGTGTGATAAACGGGCAAAACGAGAGCTTCTTTCGCCGCTGGCGGAAATCCGCTCTTTTCCACTACGAGGTCGATATACTCGGCACGATCCGTGCTGTTGAGATAAGCTACAGCCTTGTTGTAAGCGCGGTACATCGCTTGGATTTCTGCCCGCTTTTCCTTCGTGCTTTTTTCCGTAAACAATATGACGCCAGGGTTGATACCGAGTTCATCCGATCCAGTGATGAATCGGCATCCGTTGTGAACAGCAACGCTTGCCATTGGCTCCGGCAGAGTGGCCGCTGCCAGCTTACTGCTTTGCAAAAGCTCCAAGCGCGTCGGAATCTGCGGAATAACGACCTTCGCTATATCATCACCGGACATCGAGTTGCTTTCAAGAATATGATCTGTCACATATTCGATGATCGTATTGCGAGAAACAGCGACCTCCTTACCGGCGAGTTCCTTGACGGAAAGCTTTTCCGTCCCAGGCGCTGCAACAAGTTTGTAACTGCCGTCCGTCATGGAAGTAACCTTGACGTCGAAGCCGCCATCCTTGGCAAACGCAACGGCGAGCAGATCGGAAACAGCCCCATCAAGATTGCCGCTCTGCAAAGCAGAATCCCTGTCCATAGCACTCTTGAACGAGTGCAGTTCCACATTCAGTCCCTCTTCTGCAAAATATCCTTTTTCCTGTGCAATAATGAATGGAACGGAATCCGTATCAGGCATGAGACCGATGTTCAGCGTACCAAGCTCTTGTTTGCTTCCGCCGCCGCAGCCGGCCGTAAGGAACAGAAGCGGCAAGAAGAGAAAGGCAATGATTTTCTTCACGTTCATCCTCCTTTTGTATCTTGAAAAGCGCGTCAGCGAAGAATCTGACGCAGCATATCAGCGCCCTCGTTCACATAATGAAAGATCTGACTGATCGTCCCTTGATTTTTCTCATACGTATCTTGTGCAACCGTTTTCAAGCGATCTGCCTGATCTTTCATTTCATTGACATTGTCAAGCTGTTTGTCCACTTCATCAAGAACAGCTTGAGCATCCTTGATGGATTGTTGTACCGAAGCGATATCCAGATTTGTCTGCTGAATTTCAGCGGCATTCTTCTCATTCGCTTCCTTGCGCTCCTTTTCCTTTCCCGTGACCTTGTCCACCCAGCCGCCGACAACCGTTCCCTTGTCCTTTTCCTGCTTGATGCGTTCCGTGCGCCCGGCAGCGCGCTGCGCCTTTCGTTCAAGTTCCAGCTCTTTTTCTTCCAGCGCTCTTTTCTGCTCCGCTATGCTCGCCCTTTGCTTCTTTAGAGAGTCTTCGCGTGCAGCAAGTTCCTGCTGACGCATTTCAACCTGCTGCGCCTCCTTGCGGCCGTCCTCAAGAGCTTGTTCATGATTGCGAAACATATCGGACAAAAGAAACCCACAAAAAAGAGCCACCGCAAAACAAGCGGCAAAAATCAGCCCCTTGCGGAATCTGCTTTGCCGCCTATTTCCAGACTCTGCAGCATCCACCCTCTGATGCTCCATTTTTGATGTGAGCGGCGGAAGCTCCCGCACCGTCCCCTGCCTCGAAAAAATAGGAGAAGCATCTTGGGACAAAGGCGGCAGCTCCTGCGTATCGTCTAGCTTCCTGCCATCTGACGTATTTTTCTCCTTGCGCACAAGAACGCTCGTCCGATCGAGATCATCGTACCTCATTCCGAATTCTTATCCCTTTCCATCATATAAGCATGTTCTTTATGCATGGTTCGGCACAGTCGTGCGAGCGTCCAATACAGATTGAACGGCGTCGTCACCGCCTTGAACTTTATATGTGCAATGCCCGCATCTTTCAAAGCTTGAAGAACCTGATCGAGCCGCTTGCCTTTGATGTTATGAAAAACTGCCGCCTCATAAGGAAAATCAAAGGCTTCTTCCTCCGAAGTCCCCGGCTTGAAGCCCTTCAAGGCAAATAAGAAGCCAATGCGTTGATGCCATGCTCCTGGTTCTAGAACGCTCGCCTGGATTCTCAACTTGCGCAAAACCTCTTGAATAGCCAACGCAGCCTCATCGGAAAATTGGTAGAGCAGAACACTCTCTTCTTGCTTCTTCACGCTCCACCTCGCCTCAGTCGTTCAAACCGCGCATCAAAAGATATGTCACAAGCTGTTCCATATCAACATCTTCATGACGCTTTTTCTTCTGCAGCTTGTCAAAAAGAGATTTGGGCAAGCGCACTTGTAAAATATTCTTACCTGCAAGAGAAAGCTGCTTGTCAGACTCCTTCGCCGCATCTTCTTGATTTTTCTTCGCTTGCTTCTTCTGCTGTTTTTTGTCCGCCTTGCCTCCTGCTTTCTGCTTGTCCTTTTCTTCCGGCGCGTCTTGCTCCTGCGCCTTCGCTTTCTTCTTCTTGACAGGCGGATAGCAATAAAACTCATCATAAGCATCACGCAGAGACTGACTCGCCTGCTCTGTTCCCACGCCGATGATGTGACACGGCGTGTCGCTTTCGCGCAGCATCTGAGCAATCGCTACGAAATCGGAATCCGTCGTCACGATAAGAAAGCGGCGCACGCCCTCATCACGCAGGATTTTCGCCATGTCGAACAATGCGTAATCTAGTGAATTCTTGCCATCGACCTTTCGATCAATCTGGCGGAAAGTAAGCCCCTTGCGAGACATCAAGCGATTCCACCGCTTCTGCTCAGGGTGCTTTTCCCAGTCGGAGACAACGATCATACGGCAAGGAAAAAACTTCCGTGCCTTCCCCAAGGTAAAATCCAGCATCTCAAAAGGCGCATTCTCAATATCGTAAAGAACGGCCACCGTCTCTGTACTTGAATCAAATGTCATCAAAAATAAAACCTCGCAATTTCATAATGATTAACTCCATTAAAGAAGCACGGAATCTATCCATCCTTCCTTAATGATACAAATACACTCTTTCTTAATTCTATCCATTTTATCATACTTGTGAATGGATTTCCATGAAATATTGCGTTGATCGTCTCCATTCCTGGCTATTTTCTGATTTCCTTCAACAATAGGTCTTTTGCCAGTTTACCACGATCGTTGAGTGGAATTTCTGCAAGAAAATATATCTTTTTCGGCATCTCAACAGGCAAAAGTGCGCTGCGCACTATACGACGAAGTTTCTTTTTTTCAATCCCATCAGAAGGCACAAGAAATGCGACAAGGTCTGCACCTCGCACCTCATCCTCCACCGGAAGAACAGCTGCCTCACGAATGCCTGCAACAGCCTTAATCTTCAATTCCACACGCTCCAGACTGATTTTGAAACCACCTTTGTTTACCCACGCCTGTTCGCGTCCCTCGAAAATCAATTCGCCTTGCTCATTCATATATCCCTTGTCGTGCAAAGTAAATGGTAATGTGATGCCACTTACATGAAAGGGCGTATTTACATAAATCAATCCGTCCGCAACAGAGATGTCCACTCCTGGAAATGGTATTCCAACATTCCTCGGATCACGCGTACAGTCTCTGCAGTGCGCATAAGTGATGTAATTGAGTTCACTTGCTCCATAGTATAGGATGATGGAAGCATTTGGCAGTTTTCTCTGCAACAAGCGTAAGAGAGACGCAGAGATAATTTGAGACCCCGTAAACAAAGACCTCACACTCGAAATGGCAACCTTAATAGCTTCTACCAGAAGACGTAGTTTTGCAGGAACAAGATAGATGATGTCTGCTGTATGTTTCTCCATTAAAGCAATCCATAATTTCACGTTCGTGCATTCACTCGTACAAACGGAAGCACCTATGAATAGTGCAGCGAGAAAAGCATTGAGGTTACCAGTAAAACTCAGGCTGCCATGAAAGAAAAGACAAGACGTTTCTTTCAATCCAAAGATTTCATTTTGCACCGGGAAAAATCCCGCCCAACTTTCAAACGTACGATACATGACCTTTGGTGTGCCTGTCGTTCCTGAACTCAAGACCCCAAGGCAATCGGGATATTCATGTTGTCGAGCTTCATAGGGAAAACGTTTGTATGATAGACCTTCAGCATTTAAGATAAAAATTCCCTGCAAGTCATTCGTTTTTGCAATATGTTCTATATCTGATTCGACGAGACCATGGTGCAGCAAGATCGGACGAGCATTAAATTTCTGCACAGCAAAGAAGAGCAGCGCCTGGTTGAAAAAAGATTCAGCAGAAACAAGTACATCGGCATTCTTTAGGTCATCTTTTATAACGCGCGAAAGGTGTTGTGTCATTCTCTCAATTTTTGTGAAAAAAGCACGATAACTGTATATTTCTTCACCAATGTAAAGAAATGGCTTCTCTGCATAAGAAATCGACCGCTCCTTGAGCAATAGATAATAATTCATTCACAAACCTCCAACAGGATTGCTTCTCCGACGCCTCCAGCACCGGCAATGGAGAGAAGACCATAACCTCCGCCATGTTTCTTTACTGCCTCAATCAGGTGTAGGAGAAGCACCGCTCCCGATGCACCGTAAGGATGTCCATAAGCAAGCGCACCACCAAATGTATTATACCGTTCAACAAGCTTTGGGTATCGCCGCGCAAAGAGAACGTCTATGACAGCAAATGCCTCATTGAATTCAATCGCTGCCATATCCTCATAGGAAAGTCGCATTCTCTCCAAAAGTTGATCGGCAGCCTGCATGGCGCCACGCGGACTGTAAAGCGGATCGCCACCTGACATTTCCATCGCCAAAAGTCGAACTTCTGGTTTCTTTTCCATTTTTGTCAGATATTCTTCAGAACAAAGAAGCACGAGTGCCGCACCGTCGTTCGTTCTGCATGATGTTCCAGCTGTCGTAAGCCCTCCCGTGCCAAAGAGAGGTGGCAATCGCTTGAGAAAGTCGAAACTCATCGTTTCTCGTATGCCATCATCTTTCGACAAGCCTGCAACAGGAAAGATAAGTTCTTGCAGACTGCTTTCACGACGTGCAGCAGCGGCCCGAGCATGACTTCTTACAGCCCATTCTTCAAGCTCTGTACGGCTCACTTTCTCTTCCTTTGCGGTCCGTTCCGCCCCTCGCAACATGGCATTTTCGGTAAGCTCTTTCGGTGAAAACTGTGCTGTCATATATTCGCCATGCGGAAATAATGCATGGCGCTCATCTGTCTCAGCATAACGCCGCACAGGCTGCAAGGAGCGACTTTCCATGCCGCCCGCAACATAAAGATGTCCTTGTCCACTGGCAAGTCGCGAAAAAGCAAAATCCAACGAAGCCGCCGCTGAAGCACATTGCATATCAATCGTCACAGCAGGCACGCGTTCATCTATGCCCGCCAACAGCGCCGTCAAGCGAGCCAGATTCCCCCCTGTTCCTACAGCATTACCGCAAAAAATGGCATCCACCTCGTTGATGCTATATTGTTTCAACAAGGCGCTCAAAAGTTCTGCTGTGAAACATTCCGGACGTAAACTACGGAAATGTCCCCCATGCTTTGCAAGCGGAGTTCGCAAACCGCCGAATATGTAAACATTTTTCATATCATTCGCTCTGACGGAAAATTTTGTTGAGTTTTACACCCAGAAATGCAGCCAAGGCAGCCTTCAAGACATCTCCTGGAATGAATGGAAAAACTGCCATAACGAGAGCCTGCCAAAGACTGACATCCATCAAAAGCATCATGGAAGTTAATCCCCCGATATATGTGATGGGAATACCAACAAAAACGGCCGCCGACATGAAACGCTTAAACGAATTTCCCGTCCCCTTGAGCCAACTGACAATCGGGTAGGCAATAACAAAAGCGATGATGAATCCCCCTGTAGGGCCGAGAAGTTTTCCCAAACCTGACGTACCGCCGACAAAGACGGGCAGACCAATGCACCCAAGTAGAGTGTAGACGCAAAGCACCACAAACGTTTCTCGCGGTTTCAAGATAAAAGCTGTAAGATTCATCGCAAGCGTCAAAGCTGTGATCATCGCCGTAGTAAACGGCAACGGGATGGAAATATACGCGGCGACACAGCAAAGCGCCACACAAAGTGCCATCTTTGTTATCTTTTGCACAGACATCGTATCTTCTTGTTTCATACTTTTCAAACCTCACTTCTTTTTAATGTTCTCTGTAGTCGGAAATGCAACCTTCAACCATGTCTTGCATCGGAGCATTCACTCTTCCATAGACGATAAAAGAATTTTCGTTCTCCCTTCACCACCGCTAAACATCCATCCTTCTCTGGCAAGAAATGGAGTTCTTCCCCGCAGTAGAGTGGATGAAAAAAGCGTATTTCCACCTGCCGCGTCATAGGCCGCTCTGTTAAAAGTTTCTGTAAAATCAGCATCCCGGGTACAATGGCAGGCTCTTGACGATGTATGCTGTTTTCATCACCCGCCGCTGCAACAAAAGAAAGAACCTCTGCATAAGAAAAACATCGCCACGTTGTTCCAGTATTTTTCAGCATCCTCTCCTTTTTGGGTACTCTTTGCGATTTTTCAACGCCCTCTTTTCCAAGTATGAGACTCATGGAGATTTCTCCCATCAAAGGTTTCTTTGTTTCACAGCATGCCATTTTCAAAAAACGGTTTCCATGTTTTTGAAAGTGTACTCCATATTCCGCCTCTGGACGCGGCTCTTTTCTCCAAGAAATCTTGGCAATTCTTGCACCTTCATATTCGGCAAGATGCAGTTCTGCCATCATGCGTGCAAGATGCAAAACACTCTCCATCCATTCACCTCCAAAAGTTCAGTAAACTCATTATAGATAAAGCATCTTCTTTCGTCAACCTTTCGTAAGAATCAGTTAACAAAAGAGCATGCAAAAAGCCGCCGATTACGGCGGCTCTCCCATGGATTCCTATTGCAGTTCCGTCATGCTTTCCGATGTTTCATTTCCTGTTGGTTTTTGCTGCGGTTGTGGAACGGCATTCGATTGTCCCGACATGTGGCGTGCAAGCGCAGCTGCTTCGTTTTCCAGTGTCTTTGCCTGTTTCAGTTTCGCCTGCGCCTCGCGGATGGTCGCCGCCTTCTTGTCGTCCAGCCATGCCGCATACCCAAGGATGTAAGCAATGCGCATATCACAGCTGCGCAGACGGAGATGGTGTAGCGTATCCGCCATGGGCGGCACTGTGAGGTCAGACAGCTCAGCTTTGCGCTGCGTCCAGTCTGCCGCGGCCTTCTCCAGCATGATGGTCTTCAATGCCTGACGCGTTGCATCATTGCCAAGAGAGCCTTTCTGCAAAGTGCTGCTGAATTCCTGCTCGATCTCCTGCACTGATTTTCCGTGAGCATCTATGATGGCCTGAGATTTAGCGAGATAATCTGCCAGTATCGCATCGTGCGCCTTGGCAATCATCGCAACGAAATCATGAAGGTTCTGTATTTCCGTCACGCGCCAGACGCCATCTCCGCCCTGCACAAGCTTCACTTCAAAAATGAATTCCTCACCAATATCCGCCTGATAAACGCGTACGCCGGCGCGTGCCGTTCCCGTCTCCCGATCCGTTGCGACGTAATCAATGTTGCGGAACTGTATCGTCTTGAGTCCGATCCTCGTGAGCACCATATCAAGGCTCATCGGATCTTGCGTCTCCGATGCCGTCCCACTGTTTTTCCATTCGCCATTTTCAACGTAATACTGCACTTCCGTACGCAGTGTCAATGCCAAAGGCGCCTTGAACATCTGCACGAAACCATTCATAGCCGCCTTGGCGTCTCCGGACATCGGACGATCCGTATCAATCATAGCCTGAATCAATGTTTCCGTAGAGTTGCCCAGCAAAGCATCTAAATCAACGTATTTCTCAAATGTTTGCCAATCATGCTTTTCAAAGGACATTCTGATTTTTTCCAGCCCATACTCCGGCGTTTTCGTATAATAGAAAAAATACCATGCCCCGCAGCCGCATGTTGCCAAAAGCAGCAAGAATATCGCAAGAAAGAAACGCATCTTCTGCGACTTGGAAAACATCGCCATAGATTCACCCTCCCAAGATTACAAAGCGATAAGGCCTTTTCCTTATTATGCAACAAGAATAGCGTTTTCGCAAGAAAAACCCTTGAAATATGCCGCGTTCATGTCCGCGACTCAATCGTTGCCCCGCCTACAAGGCGCTCTCCGGAATAAAAAACAACGGATTGCCCCGGCGTAACAGCTCGCTGTGGTTCAAGAAAGGATACCTTGACCGCCCTATCCTTCAAAGGCAAAACATTCGCCTGCACCTCACGACTGCCGTAACGAATCTTGGCATGAACCGAAATCTCTTGTGTCGGTTCTTCCATCAGCCAATTCACATCGCTTGCAAAAAGCGACGAAGCATAAAGTTCCTCATTTTTTCCGACAATCACGCGATTATTTACCTCATCCAAAGCGATGACATAGAGAGGATGTGCCGCCGCTATGCCAAGCCCCTTTCGTTGCCCAATCGTATAAAAAGGAAGACCTCGGTGCTGCCCGAGAATTTTTCCCTGCATATCGATAATATCTCCTGCGTGAAAACGGTTTGGCCTGTGCTGCGACAAATACGCTTTGTAGTCATCTTCCGGTACAAAGCAGATCTCCTGACTCTCTGCCTTATTGGCTACCGGCAGGGAAAGTTTTTGGGCAAGGGCTCGCGTTTCTTCCTTTCTATAGCTTCCAAGAGGAAAGAGAATATGCGATAATATTTCCCGAGGCAAACGATAAAGGACATACGATTGATCTTTTTTTTCATCCCTTCCTTTTTTCAAGGCAAAGGATCCATCCGCTTCTTTCTCTACACGGACATAATGTCCCGTGGCAAGAAAATCTGCACCTTTTTCTCTCGCAAACGAAAGAAGCTCCCCAAATTTCAAGAAACGATTGCAAATCACACAAGGATTCGGCGTGCGTGCCGTCAAATATTCCGTCAAAAAATAATCAACGACCTTATCGGAAAAAAGCGTACGAAAATCTGCCACCACATGCTCTATGCCAAGAAAATCCGCCACGCGCCTTGCGTCTGTCGCCGCGCTGGAAACACCGTTCATCTCACGACTATCATCAGAAAGTTGCATAGTTATGCCGAGCACCTCATACCCTTGTTCCTGCAAAAGAGCTGCACAAAGCGAACTGTCCACGCCTCCGCTCATCGCTACCGCTACTTTTTTTTTCATCCATTGCCTCCTGAAAATATCTGCAACATGCAATTCTATGGTACACTAAGAGAACCATCTATACAAGGAGTTGATTCCATGAATGTCATCGGCATCATCGCAGAATACAATCCCTTTCATAATGGGCACATTTACCAGATTGAAACCATACGCGCGAAATATCCCAAAGCCTGCATCGTCGCATTGATGAGCGGCAGTTTCACACAGCGCGGCTGCCCGGCGATTCTCGATAAATGGCAGCGTGCCAGCCACGCCGTTTTGAGCGGCATCGACCTCGTGCTCGAACTGCCGGCGGCCTTTGCCGTGCGCAGCGCACAGAATTTCGCACATGGAGGCGTATCGCTGCTTTCGCGCTTGGGTGTCGTTGACGGTCTTGCCTTCGGCGCAGAAAGCCCTCTCGCCTTGCTTCAATGCGCAGCGGATTCATCGAAGAGAAACGATGTGCAGGAACTGCTCCATGCATACGTACAAAAAGGTCATTCCTATGCCGCTGCATTAAGTCATGCCATTGCCCAAAGCAGCGGTATAAACGAAGCTTTCCTCAAGCAGCCGAACAACATCCTTGCCTTGGAATACCTGCGCGCCTTGAATTGCTGCGCCACTTCGATCGAACCTTTTGCAGTGGCAAGAATGGGCGCCGCTTATCATGATGAAGAACTCCATGACACGTATGCCAGTGCAAGTTCCATTCGCCGAGAAATCCAAACCGCCGCACCGCGAAGAAACCTCCTAGCCAAAGTTCTTCCTGCAAACAGCATGGAAGCCTTATTCGAAGCGCATACGGAAGAAGCTATACCAGAAATCAATCTGCTTTTTCGTCCGCTTCTTGCTCAGCTTGAACATTATACTCTGGAAAATTTACAAGAAATCTATGGTATAAATGAAGGGTTTGAAAACAGATTGCTGCACGCCGCTTCTCATTGCCTCACCATGAAAGACCTTCTCGACGAATGCCGCAGTCGTCGTCATCCGCAAAGTCGAATCCAACGGCTCATATTCCACATCATGCTGCACCTTCGTCGACAGGATATTCATGAATTTGATAAGAATGGACCTCTCTATGCTCGTATACTCGCATTCAATCATGCAGGAAAAAGCTTGCTGCATGAAATTAAACAGAAAAGTTCGCTTCCTCTCATAAGCAAGACAAGTCATTTTTTGAAAGACGCCGCATTGAAACATCTGCCAGAAAAGCGAACGGCTTTGGAAAACATGCTCGCACTTGACATTCATGCCACAGAAATGCGACGGCTTTGCCTTCCGCAAATCACAAAACGCGGCGAGGACTTCCAACGCTCTCCGCTCTTCATTTCAGATAAGAGAAAAACGCCTGCATGAGCAGGCGTTTTGAATTGAACCAGCAGCTTTCTATCCTCCCAGGTCGTCTCCAACCAAGTACTTTCGACGTATGAGTGCTTAACGACTGTGTTCGGGATGGGAACAGGTGGATCCACTCAGCTATCGCCACTGGATTTGTGAAGGTGTTTGTTGCACCCTCAAAACTATACAGAAGACAAGAACATTTTAGGGCGACGAAACTTAGGTCAAGCCCTCGGCGTATTAGTACGGGTCGGCTGCACGCCTTGCGGCGCTTCCACTCCCCGCCTATCAACCTCATCGTCTTTGAGGCGCCTTACCGGATTACTCCGTGAGAAACTTCATCTTAGGGCTGGTTTCACGCTTAGATGCTTTCAGCGTTTATCCTTTCCGGACGCAGCTACCCAGCTGCACGGCTGGCGCCATGACTGGTACACCGTTGGTCCGTCCACTCCGGTCCTCTCGTACTAGGAGCAGCCCCCTTCAGGTTTCTTCCGCCCGCGATGGATATGGACCGAACTGTCTCACGACGTTCTGAACCCAGCTCACGTACCACTTTAATGGGCGAACAGCCCAACCCTTGGGACCTGCTTCAGCCCCAGGATGTGATGAGCCGACATCGAGGTGCCAAACCTCCCCGTCGATATGGACTCTTGGGAGAGATTAGCCTGTTATCCCCAGGGTAGCTTTTATCCGTTGAGCGATGGCAATTCCACTCTCATTCCACCGGATCACTAAGCCCTACTTTCGTACCTGCTCGACTTGTCGGTCTCGCAGTCAAGCTCCCTTCTGCCTTTATGCTCTTCGCGCGATTTCTGTCCGCGCTGAGGGAACCTTTGGACGCCTCCGTTGCTCTTTCGGAGGCGACCGCCCCAGTCAAACTGCCCACCTGGCACTGTCCCGAGTGTCGTAACTACTTCGGTTAGATGACCAGCGGAGGAAGGGTGGTATCCCAACAGCGGCTCCGGGCGTCCTTGCGGCCGCCTTTCTTAGCCTCCCACCTATCCTGTACATCATCCGCCGGGCATCAATGCCAAGCTGCAGTAAAGCTCCATGGGGTCTTTCTGTCCAGTCGCGGGTAACCTGCATC